>CAXHHS010000873.1:0-3403 GCA_964015645.1 uncultured bacterium | reverse complement strand
GGAGGGGACAGCATCGTGACGCGTTTAGCGAACGATGCAGGGGTGGTTGAAAGCGCAGACCTCATCCAACCACCCCTGATTTTCTCGCTACACGCATCGAAAATCGGTCCCCTCCTTGTCTAAGGAGGGGAATTTTATACCACACCAATTTGCCAACAGTATCATGAATCGTTGGGTTATTCTCGTACAGTCACTTTGTGATTGTACCTGTGAAATTTATGTTGCATTCCTAACAAATTTACTTGAACACCGGAGCACCCGAGCACTTAATATACTCCGACTACAACAGACTCCTGCAATCGCGAAAACAAGCGTAAATTGCTAACCCCGTCCCAGGGATATTGTTCGATTGGCTCTGCGCGTTCGCCTTCATCGCGTTCGGGAAAGCGCGGCACGAAAAATTCTTTGGTGAGCGTTGTTAATAAAACGCGCCCGGTTTCACCGTATTCGACGGATTCATCAAGGTTGTCAGGGTTAACAATTTCGAAGACTGCCCGGGGATTGGGGGGATAATAGGTGATGGTATAATCCTTCTCCGCCGGGTTAAACGGTTTATTGCAAGCGAGGCCCATCAATGTGTTGCCGTAAGTCGGCACAAAATCGATACCGGGAACCAGCTCTTCCCGCGCAAAGCGATGAAATTGGGCATTCATCTCTGTTCCGCCGCAAAAAATGCCTTTGATGCCATACTTGGGAAGATTGATTTTTTCACACAGCGTTTCCAGCAGTTTCGGCGTGGTAAAAAGGCATTGGATATTATCGTGAGCGCGCAGCACATTCAGCGCCTGATCGATAACGTGGCCTTTGTATAATTCCAATTCCTGAAATTCACCGCGTTTGATGAGTTTGTTCACCCATCGCGGGTCGAGATCAACAAAAAAACAGATACCGCCGCGATGCTGGCACAAATGCTCCACCGCCAGCCGCAGCCGTCGCGGGCCGGTGGGGCCTAACATCAGCCAATCCGCACCTTTGGGAAAGGTCTCATCAGATAATGTTGTACTAAAAAGCTCGTAATCGGTTTGAAAATCATTGATATTAATGCGCGATTTCGGTACGCCGGTGGAACCGCCGGTTTCGAAAATGTAGACCGGTTTTCCTGCCAGCCCTTTCGGCACCCAGCGGCGAACCGGGCCGCCGCGCAGCCACTCATCTTCGAAATGGCCTAATATTTTCAAATCATCGTAACTGCCAATTTCCTTGCGAGGATCAAAATCCAGCCGTTCGGCATATTCCAGCCAAAACGGGCAGCCGGTATCCGGGTTAAAATGCCATTCAACAATTTCCCGAACATGTTTATCAAGTTTTTTACGCGCCTTTTTGGCCCGCTCAGTTATTGAGTTCGCAACAGCTTCCATTTTCATTTCCCTTTAAATTCGATCAAAATATATAAATTCAAAAATCTATCGATCAATACTAACGCTTATCGTACAATCATCAAATAAAACAAATTATTTTTTTAAATACAATCCGGTATAGGTTTTTTAAGGAAAATTTCGGAGATTTTCCAATGGACATGAAGCGCGATTATTACGAAGACGTAAAGCTCTTCAAAACGAAAACGGCGGCGGTGTGGTTTTTTATTTTGTTAGCTGGGTTGATAGTCTTTCCTCTAATTGCGCCGAATTACCATGTTTATCTCGCCAATTATATTGCCATTAATGTGATTGTTGCCATTGGGCTAAATGTGCTTATTGGATATACCGGGCAGATTTCCCTGGGGCATGCCGGATTTTTTGCCATTGGCGCTTATACAACGGTATTGTTGATGGCAAAGTTACAGGTTCCATTCATCCCGGCAATTTTTATCGCAGCAATGATTGCCGCCGGGTTCGGATTTGTGCTGGGGCTTCCGGCGCTGCGACTGGAAGGGCCATACCTGGCGATTGCTACCCTGGGATTTGGAATGGCCGTCACGCAAATCATTGGCCGCGTTCCGCTGTTTGGCGGGCACATGGGCTTGCAAGCGCCGCCGCTGGAAATCGGCCCGCTATTGGTAAAAGGGGATAAGGGGATTTACATCATTATTATGATATTTACCGTTTTATTAACGTTAGCTGCCAGGAATATTACTCGCACGCGGGTTGGCCGGGCGTTTATGGCCATTCGCGATAGCGATATAGCGGCAGAAGCGCTCGGCGTAAACATCGCCTATTACAAAACGCTGGCCTTTGCCTTCAGCGCCTTTTATGCCGGGATCGCCGGTGGGTTGATGGCCTTCGTGTTGGGATTTATCAACCCCCACGCTTTCGATTTAATCCTCTCCATCATGTTTTTGATTATGGTTTTGGTGGGTGGCCCCGGCTCAATTTTAGGATCGATTATCGGTGCGGTTCTTATCACGTTTTTGAATGTAAAACTGGAAGCGGTTCAAACAATTCCTTTGCTCGGCAATTTGCTAAAAACAATTTCCGAACAATTTATGAGTCTCAGCGGTCTTCCCAATTTCAGCAACGTTTTGCTTGGGTTGATTCTCATCCTCATCGTCGTATTCGAACGCATGGGATTGTACGGCATTTGGCTGCGAATCAAAATTTATTGGAAAACCTGGCCGTTTTAACGATAGTAGCAGTGGCACGGCAGTTGAAATTTCCCCCTTCGAAGGGGGATAAAGGGGGATGTCACCTATTTTGATGAGCCATAAATTTTGTTTTGTTCTCTAAACGCTTTTGACATCCCCCTGACCTCCTTTCAAAGGGGGAATGAGAGTGGGGTTTTGAGCGTAGCTCTCCTTCGGAGCAAACAAAATCCGTAAGATGTACACATATGATAACTTTTGGAATCGCACTATTGGATTGAAAGACTACATGTTTACCCAACTCATCATAACCGGAATATCCATCGGCAGCATATACGCGCTAATGGCGCTGGCAATGTCGATTATTTACAAAACTTCCGAGGTGCCGAATTTCGCCCAGGGGGAGATGGCGATGGTGGCCACATTTGTCGCTTATTTGCTGCAAGTATCTTTTCAACTACCTGTTTATTATGCACTTGCAGGCGCGTTGTTGTTTGCGATATTGTTAGGCGGTTTGGTAGAATTCCTCTTTTTGCGCCGGGCAAAAAATCCCTCCCCGGTCGATCTGGTCGTCATCACTATCGGAATTCAATTAATGCTTCAAGGGCTTGCCGGATGGAAATTCGGTTCGGAGCAAAAAGAGTTTCCCTTTCCGATTTTGGATAATGAGGTTGTTAATATCGGGCCGGTAGTTGCCAGCCAGCTGAATTTGTTGACCATCGCCATTTCCCTTACGTTAATGTTGCTGCTATTCTTGTTTTTTAAATATACTCGCCTGGGTATTGCGATGAAAGCCACTCAGCAAAATCCCGTGGCAGCGAGAATAAACGGTATTCGAACCAACCGGATTTTGTCGATTACCTGGGGAATCAGTTCATTCATCGG
>CAXHHS010000872.1:0-3406 GCA_964015645.1 uncultured bacterium | reverse complement strand
TACACCAAGAAGCTCGTCGGCAGCGTCAGATGTGTATAAGAGACAGAATGCCATCGCTATTGGTAGCGGTTTGCATGGGGCGGCCTTCGCCCTCTACATCACAATTGAACATCGTAGCGAATTTTTTGACGTAGTTATCAAAGTTGGTTAACAGGATGTGGTCGCCGAACGCATCGAGCGGCGTGCCGGTGTAGCGTGGGAGCCAATCTTTTGCGAGATCTGTTTTGGTTATCATAGTCGATAAGATGTTATGTCTTTCGTTATAAGTTTTGTTAGCCGCCAACATTGTGTTTTTGGAAAAATTCTTCAACTGCTTGCCGTAATAGTGTAGATCGTTTCAAGCCCTTGTCTTTCCTATATTCATCGATTTTGTCTAATAGACCGCTGGGAAAAATTACATTCACTCTTTTTAACGCTTCATAAGATTGCATGATTTTCTCATCAATTGCAATTGGGATAAGTTGTTCACCTTTATGCAGCTTTTGAAGCGTTTCGTAAGTTGATGGCTCTTTTACAAATTTAGTTTTGGCATTCGCTAACCATCCTGCCAGTACATCGGTTGCATTATCGATTGCTTCATCCCATGTTTCCCCAAAGGTAACACACCCGGATAAATCCGGGAATTCCACTTCAATCGCTTCAGATGTTTTTCTAAACAGGGCGTAGTAGTATTTCATTTTCTATTCTCCAATCCAGCCGCTTTTAAAATACTTTTTGCCGTTCCGGTTGGGATATCTCCTTTGTGGCGTGGAACCGGAATAGGTGGAAATCCTTCTTTGATCCAAACGTCATGTTTTCTTCCGGCCTTTTTTTTAAAGTTAGCTTTCTTAAGCAGTTTTTCGATTTCCCTTTTTGTCATTAAAGCCTCACGCTTTGTTACACACTAATGTGTGTTGGTTTAAAAATCAAGCACTTTTTTAAGTTAGAATTTTTTCGAGGCCGGGGCTTTGAGCTTTCGGCAATATTCACTGTCTGCTCTCTAAATTTTGGTTTTAAACCCTTTTAAAATTACTTATATTTACCATTATTAAGTAGCCCTTTATTATGGTGTAAGTAATTTAAAAACAGAAGATTAGGATGTTTTAAAAATATATAAAAAATATATTTTGAGTTTCAGAGATTTCCAATGGATTTTTTAGCAAAAAATGGGTACTTTTTGAAGTTGGCTTTCGCTGATGATATTTAAGAAAGGCAGGGGAAATAATGTATATTAGAAGGTCTAAACCAAGTTAAATTAAAACTTGTAATGATTGTTGTGTATTTATTCAAAGGTGGATATATTAATCTAGCATCAAAAAACCATTTAACCAATACTATGTCATATCTCAAAACATTTGATTGCCAAATATGAGTCATAGTCTATCTCCAATGTTCAAACATGCAATAGAAAGTTTTGAACATGGCCTTGAACATTTTTTAGATAACACTGATCGGAGTAGAAAATTTGCTCTTCTACATATTGATCAATCAATTGAGTTATTGCTGAAAGAAAAGTGTATGCGTGAAGGAAAGTCTATTTATAAATCAGATGGTAAAACGCTTTCAATTCATGAAGCTTTTCAATCAATTGCTAAAGTGGCTTCAATTCCAGAAAGACCTCGATTAGAAGAGCTACATGATTTGCGAAACACAATCCAACATAAAGGTTTGTTACCGGATCAAGCTACCACCCAATATTATGTCGATATAGCCTATCGATTTACAAAAAGGTTTTTAAAAGAGGAGCTGGGTTCATCGATTGAAATTATCCTTTCTCAACAACATAGGGCACTTATGGAAGGGCCTGATCCAATTGAAGCTCCGGTTGAACTTGTTTCTGCGCTTGAGCAAGCATCGCATTTGGGATCCCCGTCGTCGAAAATAGTGGCAGGCTATGTTGTTTTAGAAAAAGCTGCAAAAATAATGGATTCAATAGTTTCAGATAAAACCACCTTGAGAGGAGTTTTGAAAAAATCATCTGTAGCACGTGGAATTCCAGAAAACAAAGTTAATAAGAGGCTAAGATTTGTTTTCATGCTAAGATCCAAAGTTTTACGTAGTGACTATGAACCCACTGAGAAAGAAGTTAATGGTTTCTTTAAAGTAGTGGCAACTTTGCTAACCTATGCAGGTTTTGAGGGCTTCGAAAATCATTTCAGAAAAAAACCATCCAAGAAATGATATAAAAACAGCTTTACCTGGCTTATGGTAGCGGCACCCCTTTCCCGGCAATATAAAGCGCAAACCATTCTTCCCGAGAAAGCTCAATCTTATCCGCCTGGCAGGATGCTTTGATGCGATTGGGATTGGAAGTGCCAACCACCGGTTGAATTTTTGCCGGATGGCGCAACAGCCAGCTTAAGGCAATGGCTTCTTTTGTGGTCTTTTTTTGCTCGCTGTAGTCCGCAATCAGTTTCGCAGTGTTTTTAACCCGGGTATCGGTTTCTTTCGCCGGATCAACAAATAGTTTACCCCCTGCCGTTGGCGACCAGGCTTGCAACATAATATCATTCAAGCGGCAAAAATCCAGGGTTCCTTCCGCCATTCGCGATTGCGAATTTACGCGGTTAAACTCCACGCCTTCGTCAATCAAATAGGAATGCAAAATATTTAATTCCACCTGGTTGATGACAATCGCTTGCGAAAGATATTTTTGCAGCAAGGCAATTTGCGCGGCGGTATGATTGCTAACCCCAAAGCAGCGAACTTTTCCGCTGGAATGCAGCTCATCGAAAGCGCGGGCAACCTCTTCCGGCTCAACGAGAGGATCGGGGCGATGCAGAAGCAAAATATCCAGGTAATCGGTTTTTAAACGCTGCAAAATGCCTTCAACGGAGTTGATAATATGCTGATAGCTAAAATCAAAGCGTTGCGGATCGGTTGGGTTTGGCTGGCCTTGTAACCGAATACCGCATTTTGACTGTATAATCAGGCTATCCCTGGCAACGGAAAGCGCCTGCCAGATTTCCGAAAACACCGCTTCCGATTTTCCCAGGGTATAAATATCGGCGTGGTCAAAAAAATTGATGCCTTCTGCCAAAGCGGTTTCGATTAATGTAATTGCCTGGCTTTTTTCAGCCGCACTTAGTGGGGTTGTATTCCACTGGAAGCCTAATTTCATACACCCATAAGCAATTCGAGAAACTTCTAAATCGGTATTGGGAATGTTCCATGTTTTCAAATTATCGCTCCCGCTTAAGTAGTGAGTTAAAGTTTATAATTGACAATAAACCTTGTCAAGACGAAATTTAATCTCAACATTCCCAACGATTTCACAGAATACTTGAAAATGAACATATCATTTTCCATATTCCGGTCTTTCTGTGGATCAATTGTCACTTGTATCGGCATAAGAGTTTCAGTCGTCCCCAAGGGCTATGGTTTATACACATCTTTACATGCACCGGGAGGAGAACGACAGTTGATA
>CAXHHS010000871.1:0-3412 GCA_964015645.1 uncultured bacterium | reverse complement strand
TACACCAAGAAGCTCGTCGGCAGCGTCAGATGTGTATAAGAGACAGGGTGAGTTGGCCAACCTGGTCGCCGGATGGAAACTATGTTGCGTTTTCCACCATCACAGAAAAAGATCATATTTATATGATTGGAATCGATGGCAGTGAACCGAAATTGATTTCTTCCGCGGCGGAAGAAGATTTTCGACCGGCCTATTCACCGGATGGCACCAAAATCGCGTTTCAATCCACGCGCTTCGGCAGCGAAGGCGATGTACTGCTAATGGATTTGGCAAGCGGGAAAATTACCGAGCTGACCAAAAACTACCAGTATTATTCCCGCCCGCGATGGTCGCCGGATGGGAAACAAATTGCCATTGTTCAAAGCCCCGGTGGCTCAGTTCGCACAAACAACGTTTGGGTTTACTCATTATCCGGGGCGAAGCCAAAACAAATTACACAACAGGGTGGCGTGCGAAATGCAATTTGGGCCGAAAATGGCAAATCGTTTGTATTCGCCTATGATAGCTCTGCGAATTACAAATATTCCATTTGGAAAATTTCTGCCAATGGTGGTGAACAGGTACCGCTGGTGGTAAATGCTGCCAATAACCAACCAACGGATTGTTCGCCGGATGGCTCGGAATTTTTATTTTTCAGCGATGTCAGCGAAAAAAACAAAATCTATCGAATGCCGGTTACCGGCGGCGATTATCAAGAGATTGAAAACGATTTGGGCGGCGGGAAAGGCGCTCGATTTTCTCCCGATGGTAAACAGATCGTTTTTTTATCCAAACATAACCCGGAGAATTTTACCGATGTTTACCTGATGCCGGCAAATGGCGGCAAAACCACGCGCTTAACCAAATCCCGCGCAGAGGAATCCTGGCCGGATTGGTCGCCGGATGGCAAAACCATCATCTTTAGCGCTAATATGGGCGATTTGGATATTTGGACGGTGGATGTTAGTGGAGTATTGAATCTTGAAGTATCCAATTAAATTTTGCCTGAGGGTTTTTCAGGAAATTCGCCACCAAGCCGCGAAGTCACAAAGAATCACGAAGAAAACTTTAAGAAATTAGTGGAACTTAGTGTCTCGGAGGCTTTGTGGCCAATTTTAAGACAACCTCTTGGTTCTACTATTTGATTAAAGGAATCCTAAAAAACGGTTAATAGAATTAAGGGGGTGGGATAGAATTTTTATTTATTAATAAATTTACCCAAGATTATCTCACCCCCTAAAAAAGATGTTCAACTTAACCGAAAGGGAGATAATGATGTTTACCAATTTTGATTTCAACTCAACAGGTATTTGGCTGTTTCGCAAGTTTTCTTTAGGGATTTTAGCGCTTTTAATAGTTACCGCGCAAACAATGGCAAATGACAAGGTGCGGATGATTTATTATGAGATTACCCTCAATACGTCGCTCGAAAATGCCTGGGATGCCTGGACCACCGAGGACGGCATCAAATCCTTTTTTGCGCCGGCATGCGAAATCGATTTTAGAATCGACGGTAAGTATGATATTTTGTTTTTCCCCGATAACAAACCGGGATTGCGCGGCGCGGAAGGGATGCGGATAATGGCAATTGAACCCCACAAGATGTTCTCTTTTACCTGGAACCAAACCCCTGATCTTCCGCTGCTGCGCCCCCAACTCACGCTTGTAAACCTCAAATTTGAAAAAATTAGCGCGAACAAAACCAAATTGATTTTTATCCAAACCGGCTGGGGAGATGGCCTGGATTGGGATAAAGCATACAATTACTTTACCCATGCTTGGGGGGATGTTGTATTATATCGCTTACAGCATCGCTTTGACCACGGGCCAATCGATTGGAGCAATCCGCCAGCAATGGCGGCTGAATAAGTTTTTTGGGCGGTTTACAAAAGTAATTATTACCTACATAAAATAGCGGGGCGTTTGCCCCGCTATTCAATTCTAACATATCATACTGTATTGATTCGATTGTGTCGTGATGTTTTATTTAAAACCCCTCTATATCTCCCCTTGAAAAGCGGAGACTTAAAGGAATATCACGCCACGATCAAATCAAATTAGTATCACTTTATCCCTCGAAGATACTCCATTAATCCCATTCAAATAACGTTTGATTGTAACAGACTGTGTGCAGTTGGTCATACAACAACTCTTGGATGATATCACAGCGATCAACATTATCTATTTTTTGTAAGAAAATTGCCCTAAAAATTCCTCATATGTAATAAACTATTTCTTTTTCAAAAAACATCACTATTAAAACCAGGAGGTGTATAGTATGAAAAAAATATTATGGGTAATTGCTGGGATGTTATTTTGTTGGCCGGTTGGAGCTCAAAAAGCATTTGTGGTTGGTTTGGATAATAGTCAAATCGCCTGCCCTTCAAATAATACAGTTCCATACTTCATGGCAGAGGTCGATGTTAATGCAATTTTGGGACCTAATTCTTCGAGGATTGCTTTACCTACTGGATTATCGCATGCTTGTGTTTTATCCGACCAACCAGCAGGGGTAGCCATAACAAGAAATGGAGAACTGGCGCTTGTTACCAGCAGCAGACCGCTTGCAATGGTCGGAACAGTTGCAGTAATTCAAGCAAATACAAGAACCGCATGTACACCTATTCCAGTTGGCGCCAGGCCTTCCGGTATCGCTATATCGCCAGACGGCTCCCGAGCATACGTAGCCAACGGCGGTGATGGTACTATCTCTGTTATAGATTTAAATCGAATAAGTGATTGGTGTAGCAATCTAATCCCAGCCAGCGATCTTTTTATTGGCTCGCCGATTCCGGTAGGTGGTGAGCCTAGAGGTGTGGCGATATCTCCTGATGGATCGTTGGTATTTATCACGGATATTGCATCCAATACTGTTTCAGTTATCAATATTGGTGCGACAGGCTTTTCCGTATTAGGACCATATCTAGTTGGAACCTTTCCCTGGGGAGTTGATATATCCCGCGATGGGCAGCGAGCATACGTGGCAAATTGGGGTTCCCACACTATCTCTGTGATCGATATTGGGAGCATCCGGAGCAACCCGGGGTTAGACCCGGTCATCGATCATATATCATTAACTATGGGTAATTTCACAAATCCTGCACCGCAGGGAATTGTCGTTTCACCGAACGACCCGAATAAAGTTTTTGTCGTTAACCAACAAACCAATACTGTCGCTATCGTCGATATGAACAGCTCAAACCAGGTAAGACACATTTCTCCTCCGGCCAGCTCGATACTTACCGGCGGTATAGATATTACTCCCGATGGCTCACGAGTTCTAACACCTGCTTCCGGCACGACACCGGCAAAGCTGATCAGTTTCGAAACTTCGGGAAGCTTTAACCGAGGGGAGGTACCTCTGAATTTTCCAGGCAGAGCACTTAGACTGTCTCTTATACACATCTGACGCTGCCGACGAGCTTCTTGGTGT
>CAXHHS010000870.1:0-3414 GCA_964015645.1 uncultured bacterium | reverse complement strand
GCATCCGCATCTACCCCCACAAGAAACGCATCCGGTAACGTATTTTCTAAAAACAAAACACTATGCCCGCCGCCCCCAAGCGTACAGTCAACATAAATGCCATCACGTCTTGTGATTAAAAATTCCACAGCCTCCCGTTCCATTACCGGCTGGTGAAATTCATACTTCATAACATGCAATCCTTGCAATTGATTAGCGTTAAAAATTACAGCAGAAAACGCATCCATTTCCTACTGTTTAGATATCCAAATCTTGCGTTATTTTCATATAATCCAACTCGGTTCCGCGAACGGACTCAGCGTATTTATCCGGATTCCAAAGCTCTATTTTCTTCTCATGGCCAACAATCATTACCTCACCATTCAATTCGGCATATTTGATCAAGTCGGCAGAAATATTCAATCGTCCTTGCTTATCAATTTTTTGCTCGCTTGCTTGAAACATCAATCGCCGGGAAACAACGCCAAATTCGTGATCGTTTTCAACAATACTTTTGATTTTTGCGATCTTCTCATGCCAGGAACTCAGCGGGTAACATGAAATATATTTTTCTTTACCACGAATTAGGATAACGCTCTCATGATCCTCTTCGCGAAGGTTTTTGCGGATTTTCGCAGGAAAATTAATCCTGCCTTTACTATCCAGCGTGCTTTTATAGTTGCCCCAAAAACCGTTCATTTTATGATTTTTTAACCCTATTCAGTGTAAAAAGATGGATTTTCCCCCACTCTGGGCCACTTAATATGAAAGAAAAAGATCAATAAATCAAGAAAAAAGATAAATTTAGGGGAAAAATTAAAACTGAGGTTTGACAAGAAGGAGAAATGAGTGCAATTCACATTGGTTGGTATTTTTTATGGCAAAATGATTATGGGAAAAATAATTTAAAAACCATTTTGCCCATAATCATTTTGCCTTATTTATCGAAACAGCTCAATTCTACGAATACGAATCGGCTTAACCGGGTGATTTGCCAGTGCCGCCCCGCGTTGTTTTCCATAGGTTCTGGCTGTGGCGATTTCGTTTACGACATTCATGCCTTTGGTAACTTCCCCGAACACCGTGTATTGGTTATCCAAGTGCGGCGCATCTCCGTGCATGATAAAAAATTGCGATCCGGCACCAACGGCAGCATTTCCAACGCGAGCGGTCGATAAAATTCCCGGCCTATGTTTTATATCATTAAACTCATGAGGAATGTTGACAATCGGGCCGCCCTGGCCATCGTCATTGGGATTATCATCTTTCGAATTCGGATCACCGCCCTGGATCATAAAGCCCGGCATTACCCGGTGGAATTGTGTGCCATCATAAAAACCGCATTCCGCGCGGGTAATGAAATTAAAACAATGAATTGGTGCTTTATCCGGGAAAAATTTGACTTCGATGTCACCAAGATCGGTAATGAGCCGGGCCTTTATACCGGAAAGTTTTTTGCTAAGAAATTTTAAACGGTCAAAATCGCCTTGCAATCTTTTCAGATCATTTTTTAGCTGTTTGTATTCGCTCTTGGCAGCGGTTAGCTCGATATTTAATTGTTCGCTCTTTTTTGTCAATTCTTCTATTTTTGCCTTATCGGAACAGGAGAATAAAAACAGGGTTAAAACGGAAATCATCATCAAAAACTTCATCGGATTCATCCTCATTAATTAGTTCTACACAGTCAACATTAACAAATACTTATCTCAAGTTTATAATACACTTAAACAGCGCAGACATTATCGACACAATTGCTGTTAGTGCCTTTCTCGTGAAATTATCGGTAAAAAGAAGAATTTATTTAAAATGATTTGGTGTATCAGGATTTTTTTACTTCTGCCGCTTTCTTTTTTCTTTCCAGGGCTTGTTTAATCACAAACTCTGCTAATTCGTGCTGGCGCTTTTCTTCATCCGTTTCTACCAGCAACGGCGGCACCGGGGTGGGTTTTCCAGCTTCATCCAGGGCAACAAAGTTAAATCTCGCCGTTGTGCAATGTTGAGTTTGACAATTGATGGGGTCTTCGGAAAAGACATCAACTTTGACGACCATCGAGGTCGTGCCAGTCCAGACGACTTTCGCGACAACTTGAATTCGGTCGCCCACTTTAACCGGGCGCTTAAAAATAATTGCCTCCGTAGAGGCAGTTACAACCGCTTTCTCAGCATACCGCGCAGCGGCGATGGCGGCTATTTTATCCATCTCCGCCATCATTTTTCCACCGAACATGGTGCCATGCGGGTTGGTATCGTTGGGAAAAACGATTTCCCAGCTTTTTACAACTTCGGATTTTTGTGGTTGCATACTTTTTCTGCAAATTGGGAGTACAAACTGCAAAATAAATTTTGCACTCCTTAATTATCCAATCAGCGTAATGCCAAAGAAACGATTCAAAACCGTTAAAATAAAAATGATACCCAAAAGCGCCGGGCATAAATAACTGACGGCAAAATTTATAAATGATTGAACAAACGAGCCTTCATATCCCTCAAAGCCACGAGCAATTTCCGCGCTGAGATTTTCTTTCCGCCATTTATAGGCAGCGAAAAAGGTAATCAATAATCCACCTAATGGTAAAAAGGTGTCGTTGGCGACATACCCGATAAAGGTCATAAAATCAGTCGTCGGTGCAATGCCAATATAGTTGGTAAAATTGGAAAAAAACGCCGATGCCCCATTTGCCAGCAATGAAGGAATGCCGATTACAAAAATAAAACCGGCAATCATCCACACTGCTTTTTTGCGGGGAATATTGTGCTCATCAACTATATAACAGACCGGCACTTCCAGCAGCGAAACGGTAGATGTAAGCGCTGCAAAAGAGAGCAATAAAAAGAAAAGCGAGCCGATAACAATCCCTAAAACCGGCCCCAGGGTTTCAAAAACACCCGGCAGGGTTGCAAAAATTAATCCTGCGCCACCGCTTGGTTCAATACCCTGGTAGAAAACAAACGGAAATATCATTAACCCGGCAATGAATGCGATACCCACATCTGTTAGTGTAATCATTGCGGCAGAGTGGATAACGTTTTCTTTTTCGGAAACATAACTGCCGTAGGTAATTAAAGCGCCCATGCCCAGGGAAAGCGAAAAGAACGCCTGCCCCAATGCGCTGTAAATTACTTCGCCATTAATTTTGGAAAAATCCGGCACTAAATAAAATTCCAGGCCTTTCATGGCATTGGGAAGTGTAAAGGAATAAACCACCAAAAAAAAGATAATGGTCAGCAGCGATGGCATTAGTATTTTAGCCGCTCGTTCAATTCCATGCTGAATTCCCCCGGAAACAATAAAGGCCGTAACTCCCATAAAAACAACTCCATACAACCCAACTCTTACAAAATCGGAAACAAATCCGCCAAAATTTTGCCCGATTGCAAAATTTCCCTGTACCTGTCTCTTATACACATCTGACGCTGCCGACGAGCTTCTTGGTG
>CAXHHS010000869.1:0-3422 GCA_964015645.1 uncultured bacterium | reverse complement strand
CCTCGCAGCAAGTTTTTTCACCGGCGCCTAACACTGCACCTTTTGGAGGTAGCGGTTTCCCGGTTTTCACGATTTCGATTACTGCCTCAATGACGGCGGCTACTTGAAAAGATTGCGGCGGGCAACCGGGTATGTAATAATCAACTTCCACCACCTGGTCTAGCGCTTTCACCGTATTCCAGAATTCGGGAATATCGATCTCGCCTTCCGGCATTGCGGTTTTTGGCTGCGGATAAGTGCCTTTGGAAGTCTCTTCCAGGCTCGGTGAGTCGCGATAAACGTAATCCAGCGAGCTTTGTTTGTCAAAGAGATTCGATAAACCGGGAATGCACCCTTCCTGCGCGCAGGAACCAAAGGCGACCAACAGTTTCGATTTTTGTCGCAAAAGTTTGGCCAGGTACTCGTTTTCTGAGGTGCGAATGGCGCCGTTAAAGAGCGTCAGGTCGATTTCCTGGTCTTCCATCGCTTCCACATCGGCATATTTAAAATCCATGGCGCAGGGCCAAAAAACGATATCAAAAAAATCGGCAACATCCAGAATTTTCTCCTCGATGTCGAGCACCGCAATATCGCACCCTCCGCAGCTTGCCGCCCAGTATAAGGCTAATTTTGGCTTAGACATGTTTATTCTCCATTTTTTGATTTGGTGATTTAGCAATTTGGTGATTTAGCGATTTAGCAATTTGATGATTCGTTGCCCCTAAATCACCCAATCGCCAAATCAAGAAATCACCAAATTCAACGGCCCCAATTCTCGAATTTGCTTCGTAAACTCAAAGGAAACCTGCCCGTATTTCTCCGCCTCGGATGCCGAAATCCATTCCAGACGTAGCCGGCGTTCGTCAATCCCAAAACTTTTCATCACCACTTTGAGTAGTTCCACCCGGCGCATGGTCTTGAAATTGCCTTCGATGTAATGGCAGTCGCCGTAATGGCAGCCGGCAATCATCACGCCATCGGCGCCTAATTCGAATGCTCGCATGATAAATGACGGATCGACTCTCCCGGAGCACATCGTGCGAATCACTCGAATATTCGACGATGATTGAATGCGCGATACCCCAGCCAAATCTGCCCCGGAATAGGCGCACCAGTTACAGAGAAAGGCGATGATCTTGGGTTCGAAAGTTTTCGTTGCCCGGATGGTGGTTTTTTCGGTTGTTTTTGCTGTTACTTTCATTTTAAGTGCCTTTATTTATTTGTTTGCAAGATGAATCTTGCACTCCTTTATTGTGTTCAAACCGCCAGCAAACCCTCAAGCTCGGCGTAAATCTGTTCATCGGAAAATCCTTTGCCGGTGATGGCGCCGGCGGGGCAGGCGGCCACGCAGGTGCCACAGCCTTTACACAACGCATCATTCACGATAGATACTTTCTTATCTTCAATAAAATCAATAGCATGATAGGGGCAGAGATTGTTGCAAATCCGGCAGCCGCTGCAATATTGCTCGTCGATAAAGGCCCTTACCGGGTCGATATCCACTTCGCCTTTGGCGACGATAGACAGGGCACGTCCGGCAGTAGCGCTGGCCTGGGCAACGGAATCGGGAATATCCTTGGGACCCTGGGCGCAGCCAGCGATGTAAATGCCGTCGTTGGCGGTAGAAAACGGGTCTAACTTTGGATGGCGCTCAAGGAAAAATCCATCCGGGCTGCGAGAGATGCCTAACATTTTGGCGATCTTATCGACCGTTTTGTTCGGTTGAATGGCATTGCAGAGGATTAACATATCGACCGGAATTTCGCGAAATTTCCCGATTAAGGTATCCTCACAGCGAACGTTCAAAAATTTGTCGCCATCTGGATTTCGCTTTTCCACGACTTCGGCCACTTTCCCGCGAATAACGTTGACGCCTTCTTCCAAAATCCGGTTGTAGAATTCTTCATATCCCTTGCCATAAGCCCGCATATCGATGTAGAATTGATACACCTCGGCATCGCTGCGATCTTTTACCAGGTGGGCAAATTTCATAGCGTACATGCAGCAGACCCGCGAGCAGTATTTATTATAATTAGCATCCCGCGATCCGACGCAGTGGATAATACCCACCGCTCGTGGTTCCTTGCCGTTTTCTAACAACACCTTTCCGCCAGTGGGGCCGGTGGAGCTGAGCATTCGTTCGAACTCGAGAGCGCTGTAAACATTTTTCAGCTTTCCGTAGCCGTATTGCACCATTTTGGAGGCATCGAAAATATCATAACCGGTGGCAACGATGATTTGTCCCACATCCACTTCCACGATCTCATCCTGCATGGTATAATCCACAGCCTCGACTTCGCAGACGCGCTGGCATTCATGGCATTCCACGCAAACGCCGCAGTTAAGGCAACGGGCGGCTTCTTGCATCGCTTCTTGTTCGCTAAAACCGAGTTCCACTTCTTCAAATGTTTGGGCGCGTTCCCGGGCATTGAGTTTCGGCATTCCCATTCGTTCCGCCGCAGGCGTTTCCTTGTATGTCGGCGCATAAGAATGAGGGCGGAAACTTTCACCCCGCAGCACTTTGGGGCGCACCAGGTGAGTGGTATAGTTTTCCAGGGATTCACTGTTGAGAAATTTATCGATTGATTCCGCGGCGCGACGACCGTTGCCCATCGAGGCAATAATCGTCGAGGGGCCTAACACCACATCGCCGCCGGAAAAAATGTGTGATACGCTGGTTTGCAGCGTTTCCGGGTTTACTTCCAGGGTATCCCATTTGGTCATATTCAATTTGGTTTTCGATTTTCCATTCAACCCGCTAATTTCCGGTGATTGGCTGATGGCAGCGATGACGGTATCGAAGGCCAATTCGTATTCGGAGCCGGCAATCGGAATGGGACGGCGGCGGCCGGATGCATCGGGTTCGCCTAACTTCATGCGGATGCACTTTAGCCCGGTGACTTTCTTGTCACCGTTTTTCGCCAATACTTCCGTGGGCGCTGTTAAATAGGCGATGTGAACGCCTTCGGCCTCGGCGTCTTCAATTTCCTCTATGGAGGCCGGCATTTCCATCCTGGTGCGACGATAGAGAATTGTCACTCTTTCCGCGCCACAGCGCAGTGCCGTACGGGCAGCGTCGATGGCAGTATTGCCGCCGCCGATAACCGCTACATGACTTCCGATTTCCCGTGAAATTCCCAGGTTTACCTTTCGCAAGAAATCCACCCCGGAGAGCACGCCTTTTAGGTTCTCGCCAGGAATATTCAGCTTAACGCTTTTGTGGGCGCCGATGGCGATAAAAATTGTTTGAAAACCTTCGTTCATCAGGTCTTCAATCGTGAAATCCGTTCCTAATTTCTGATTGGTTTTGATCTCCACGCCCATGCCTTTAATGAAATCGATTTCCATATTCAGCAAATGTTTGGGCAGGCGGTATTCAGGAATGCCGACAGCTAACATACCGCCGGGAACGGAATGCTGCTCAAAGACCGTCACTTTATATC
>CAXHHS010000868.1:0-3426 GCA_964015645.1 uncultured bacterium | reverse complement strand
GCCCAAAAAGATACGGACTTCCAGGAACTGAAAGCGAACCTGGGTGCGAAAGAAACACTGATCAATCGACAACAAGCGGAAATTGCCCAAAAAGATACGGACTTCCAGGAACTGAAAGCGAACCTGGGTGCGAAAGAAAGGAAGCTCGATCAGCAGCAAGCAGAAATTGTAAAAAAAGAATCGTATTCCAGGCACCAACAGGCGGAGATTGGCAAAAGAGGCGCATTAATCAAACGCCAACAAGCAATGTTAGCTGAAAAAGAAGCCCGCCTTTCCTCGGCAAATCGCCGTGCAAATGGTTTGGCAGAAGCCCTGAAAATAGTTCAACGGTCGCTTAGCTGGCGAATAACTGCACCGCTTCGGTTTGGATTCGATGCGCTTCTTTTTTCTACCAGCCCGAAAAAGTGGCGGGCGCGGTTTCTTAGCATTTCCGCCGCCTATAACAGGATTGCCGAAGAGTTGCGCAATAGTACCCTGAGAGACTTTTTTGCAGTGCGATTATACTATTTAAAATATCACGGCCTTTGGGGGTATTTTAAAAATATATATCGCGAATTGCATAATTTTACGCCGCCATCCCGAAATGGTAAACCGGCATCGCCTGCTGTTCGCCAGGGATTGCCGGCGGCTCAAATCAACCAGGCTGCGCCGGCAGTTTTTCCTGATACTCAAGAACCGAAAATCGTTCCGGAAATTTCACCGCTTGTTCAAAAAAAGAAAATCACGCTGGAAATTACGCCAGTTATTCAGGATGTAATAATTTCGGTGGTCATCCCGGTTAAAAACGCCGGCAGCGAATTTCGCTTTCTGCTGTCTTTGTTAAAAAAACAGCGAGGCTTTAAAGCTGTCGAAATTGTGATTGTCGATTCCGGCAGCACAGATGGTTCTTTGGAAGTTGCCCGGGCATACGGCGCAAAAATCGTTCAAATTACCCCGGATGAATTTTCCCATTCCTATGCCCGCAACCTGGGGGCGGAAAATGCCTCCGGCGAGTATGTATTGTTTACGGTGCAAGACGCCCTGCCGCCTTCCGAAACCTGGCTCTATGAATTATTTCTCGGTCTGAAAAAAGGCGACGTGGTTGCGGCGTCATGTGCAGAAGTCCCGCGGGAGGACGCTGATATGTTTTACCGGGTGATGTGCTGGAATCACTACCGGTTTATGGAAGTCGATCAAACGGATCGTATTCTAAGCCAGCCAGCCAGCGACGATTATAAGGCGTTGCGAAAAAATGCCCAGGTATCCGACATCGCCTGTCTAATTGAGCGAGATGTGTTTGCAAAATACCGCTACCGCAACGATTACGCGGAAGATTTGGATCTCGGCATCCGTCTTATTAAAGACGGGTATCGATTAGCCTTGCTTGGTTCGGTCAAAATCATCCATTCCCATAACCGGGTTCCGTATTATCATCTGCGCAGAGGCTTTGTGGAAAAGGTCGTGATCTCAAAAATTCTTCCCGATCAACCGGATATTAAACGGAAGCCGGATGCGTTATTCAGAGATTTTCTCTTTGCCTTTAAGGTGCTGGACGCCATTGTTTTTCGGGAGATAAAACAAATTACCCTGCCTTGTGCGCCGCAAACCATTTTCGAAATCGTGAAAGAAAAATTGCACCAGGCAATACAAAATCAATACTTACCGAATATTGAGGTCGATACAAATGGTTATCTTGACGAGCAGTTTCAATCGTTTTTAGAGCGAATAAAAGAGCACGCCGCCCTGCCGAATGGGAAACCTGATCCTGTAAAAAACAGCATCCTTCTGAATGCCGTCAATGGATTTACAGGATTTATTTTTGAATACATGACCAATGTTTATGAGCAAATAGATGAAACCGTGCTGGAAGAGTTTAACGCCTGTCTCTACAAGGCGGGGGCTTTCTTTTCCGGTATTCATCTTGGCGCAAGTTATTTAAGAGGGGGCAAAAAGACCACGGAAGGCATCGATATATTTTACAAGGAATTAACCGCGGGTGTATAACGCATGAAAATTCTCTACCTAATCCACCAATTTTTCCCGGAACATTATACCGGCACAGAAAAAATTTTTCTGAACATAGCGCGAATGGCGCAACTGTATGGCTATAAGCCAAAAGTAATGACCTACAGCTATTACGACGCCGATTTTTACGATCAGCGTAAAGAGCAGTTTTTTTTCAAAGAATTTGTTTACCAGGGAATTCCGGTGCTCGCCCTGCGGCACAAAGATCCCGGTAGAATCCCCTACCACGTACTGGAAGATGATACGCAGCTTAAGATCGCGCAGGATTTTATCGAGCGAGAAGCGCCGGATTTTGTGCACGTTGCCCATCCCATGCGCATACCGGAGTTGGTGAAAATTCTACCGAAAATAGGGATTCCGTATATTTTAACCCTGACGGATTTTTTCCTGATCTGCCCCAAATACACGCTGATTACCAGTAATGATACCCTGTGCCGGGGGCCGCAAGGCGGAAACACTTGCCAGGAATTATGCCCGGAACAGCCGCAAAAATTGATTAAAAGCCGGTTGAGGATTGCCCGTGATATATTATTTCAGGCCGAGATTGTTACCTGCCTGACAAAGTTTCAAGCCGATATTGTGCGCGAAGAATTTCCTGATCTGGAGATTAAAGTGATTAATCCCGGTTTGCGATACAGCCACCTGGAAAACAATAACCGCAGCTACCAAAAAGATGATCCGCTGACCATTGCTTATGCCGGATCGCTAACGATTCATAAGGGCGTTCATACCTTAATTGAGGCGGTTAAAAAAGTGGATGCGCCCAACCTCAAGTTAAATATTTACGGATCGGGAACGACAAAAAGCGTTGTAGACAAATTAAAATCCGCTGCCGAAGCCGATAAGCGAATTACGTTTATGGGACGGTATGAAGAATCGCAAATCGGCAAAGTATTGCAAGATGCGGATATTGTCGTCGTTCCTTCGCTGTGGTACGAAACCTATTGCCTGGTGATGCACGAAGCCTTTGCCTGCAATGTACCGGTCATCGGCTCGGATGTTGGGGTAATGGGCGAAAAAATTAAAGATGGCGAAAACGGCTTTTTATTTAAAATGGGTGATGCGGAATCGTTGCGAGTCGTTTTGCAAAAGGTTGCCGATGACCCCACGATAATAAATACGTTGAAACAAAAAATTAGCCGGATGTTGATCCCGAATGTGGAACAGGAAGCCTGTGCCTACGAGAGATTGTATGTCCAAATGAAACCTGAAAAAGCGGAAGAGGCGTTTAGACTGGAGTGAGAAATCTGAACAATGTGGGCTATTTCTAACATCTTTTTGTTCAAAACAGCTATTTCCCTGAAGGGGAAAAATATCAAAGCCCAGGGCATCGCCCCACTGCCATTAAGTTAAACAAGGAGGAATTTTTCAGTCGTCCCTAGCGGGCTACGGTTTATACACAAGTTTACAAAACTTGATAAA
>CAXHHS010000867.1:0-3430 GCA_964015645.1 uncultured bacterium | reverse complement strand
ACGAGAAGCAATGGAGTCTCGTGGGCTCGGAGATGTGTATAAGAGACAGGGAGCGTGCAACGAATGTGCAGCAAACGAATTTCCTGATCGGAACGAACATCGTAAACAACAATATGGTTTCTGTCCACCAGCACATTGTCGCCATTACCCGGAACTTTCCCGGTGCTCCAAATTTGATTGTCCGACCATTTACCGCTCTTTATGGATTTGATATTATCTGCAAAAAGGCTCGCCGAAAGTAATAAACTCAAAAGTATAATTCCCAACCGCTTACTGCTCATCGATAGCTCCTCTGTGTTGGTGGATATAGGAAATTAATGTTAAGGAGGTGAGATAAAATTGGAGAACAGTTTATCCCACTCCCTAAAGACCACCGCTTCGTTTTAAGAGGTATTTTTCATCCACTAAAATGAAGCGGTAGTTCCCTACTTTACAATTGGTATGCCAATGAGTGAATTTCGGATTTTTATAGGAGGATTAAATTCAATTTCGAATTTAATTTAGGAATGCTCGAATGTTATTCATTGCATCTTTGGTGATTTGGTTTTCCGTGTACAGATTTTTTACATTTGAATATCTTTTTACCGCAATGTAGTTAAATCCTACAGCCCGGGGTTCGCCGTTATCGGCGAACCCCGGGAAACCGATCTATAACACCAAACCCTAAAATAACCAATTTCGCCATTGTGAGGCGTCTCAAAACAAAAGTTGATGCTTGCGGTTTTATTTGGCTGCCTTTGGGTATAAAGTTTGTGCCGTATAAACCTCCCAGAGGTTTAAGTTAGCGTGCTTATCATCATTCTTTAGAATACTTGATCCCGGATTTGAGCGCAGATATGGTCTGAAGCATCCGGGAGGCTCGCAAGTTTGGTATGAGAATTAGAAAATGGATTTTCGAAGACTTAAGAAGAATTTAAAAAAGGATTTTTCCGGTTTACCGGCGCAGCGAGTTGCAATTTTAGGCGACTCCGCTACCCAAATGCTGCACCAGGCAATTCGCGGTTACGGATACGAGGAACAATTAAACCTGGAGATTTTCGAAGCGGATTACGACCAGATCGAGCGGCAAATTTACGATCCTGCTTCCGAGTTATACCGGTTTGCACCCAAATTCGTGATCATCTTTCCCTCCGTCCAAAAGTTGATGCACAAATTTCACGCACTTCCAAAAGAAAAGCAGGCGGCATTTGCCGATGTTTACCTCGATGATTTGCAGCAACTTTGGAACACGCTGAACAACCGGCTCTCTTGCACCATTATCAACTTTAATTTTGTTGAAATTGATGATGCAGTGTTCGGCAACTTTGCCAACAAAACGGCTTTTTCATTCCTCTATCAAATCCGTAAAATCAACTTTTCCTTGATGAATTTGGCGCGCGATTATCGCAACGTCTTCATCAACGATGTTGCGGCATTGCACAATCGCTTCGGCAGCCACGCCGCTTTTGATGCGCGGATGTATGTATCGGCAAAAATGGTATTCGGGATCGATTTTTTGCCCCACGTTGCCAAAAACACCGTCGACCTCATCAAAGCTGCCAGCGGTAAAATCAGAAAGTGCCTGATTCTCGATCTCGATAATACGGTTTGGGGCGGCGTTATCGGCGATGACGGGATGGAAAAAATACAACTTGGCGACCTGGGCCTGGGACACGCGTTTACGGAATTGCAGATGTGGGCGAAACAGCTCAAAGAGCGCGGCATTATCCTGGCAATTTGCAGCAAAAACACCGAACACATTGCCAAAGAGCCATTCGAAAAACACCCGGATATGATTTTACGGTTGGAGGACATTGCCGTCTTCGTCGCCAATTGGGAGAATAAAGCGGATAACATTAAACATATTCAATCGATTCTCAACATCGGTTTCGATTCAATGGTTTTCATTGATGATAACCCTTTTGAACGCAACCTCGTACGGGAAATGCTGCCGGAAGTAACCGTGCCGGAGCTGCCGGAAGATCCCGCGGAATACATGCCTTTTTTACGCAGCCTCAATTTATTCGAGACTACCGCGTTTTCGCAAGAAGACGGAAAGCGTACCTCGCAATACCAGGCGGAAGCCAAACGCCGCGAACAGCAGCAGCAGTTTTCATCGCTCGACGATTATTTGAAAAATTTGAACATGCAATCGGTGGTGAAACCATTTGACGCTTTTCACCTGCCGCGAATAGCCCAACTCATTCAGCGCTCTAATCAATTTAATTTGCGCACCATCCGCCACAGTGAGCAGGAAATCCAAACGATAATGCAATCCGAAAATTATCTTGATCTTTATTTTACGCTTGAAGACCGATTTGGCGAACACGGCTTAATCAGCGTTATCATTTTAAAAGCGCAGGAAGCAGGAATTGCATTTATCGATACCTGGATCATGAGTTGCCGGGTGCTAAAACGCGGCATGGAAGATTTTTCCCTTAACAAACTGGTAGACCGTGCCAGGGCCGCCGGGTTCAAGAAACTCACCGGCGAATACATTTCCACGCCGAAAAACGGGATCGTAAAAAATCATTACCATCAGCTTGGATTTACGGTCCAAAACGGCCATTGGGAATTGGACATCGAACAATATCAACCCCGCAATACTTTTATAAAGGAGAAAAGTGAATGACCTACGAAGAAGTGCTTTCCCGGGTAAACGAAATTTTTATCGACGTGCTGGAAGATGACGATATTCGGCTGAATCACAAAACCACGGCCAGCGACGTGGAGGATTGGGATTCGCTAACTCATATTGAATTAGTAGTAGCGATTGAAAAAGATTTCAAGATCAAATTTACGGCTGGCGAAATTCAAGGATTTGCCAATGTCGGTGAAATGTGCGAAAGCATTGCAAGACGCTTAAATGGAAATTAAACCCGGCGAGCGGTTCCGGAAAAATTTTACGATTTCCGAAGAAATTTACCGCGGATTTATCGCGCTTTTTCAAGATCAAAATCCGCTGCATACCGATGAAGCGTTTGCCCGGGAAAAAGGATTCCGGGGCCGGGTGATGCACGGAAATATCCTGGGTGGTTTTCTCTCCTATTTCATTGGCGAATGCTTGCCGGTAAAAAATGTGATTATCCATAAACAGGAAATCAAATATTTGAAACCGGCTTATCTTGATGATTTTATTGCGTTTGAGGCGATTGTGAACGACATTCACGAATCCGTTAACGCCATCGAATTCAAATTTATCTTTAAAAACGAAGCCGGTAAAAAACTGGCAAAAGGCAGTATTCAAATTGGGATCATTTAAAAGAACAAAGGGCAAAAATGAACATTCTCATCACCGGTGGTGCAAGTGGATTGGGAGAGTCGATTACGCGAACGCTGGCTGCAAACCGGGAGAACAAAGTGGCATTCACTTTCAATAGCGCGGCGAAAAATGCGGCGCAGCTTGAAACGGCATTTTCCCACTGCAAAGCAGTTCCTTGCCGTTGTAAAG
>CAXHHS010000866.1:0-3435 GCA_964015645.1 uncultured bacterium | reverse complement strand
CGTCGGCAGCGTCAGATGTGTATAAGAGACAGTATTAAAACCAATGTCAGGAGAAATTATCCGTAAATTGCTTTTCGAAGAAATTCTTTTACCGGTTTGGCGGCGAAATAATATTCCATAATCAAGTCGCCAAGCGTTGGAGAGGTAATATGTTTTGGGGGTAAATCCGCGCCATAGTAAAATTGTTTGTTAAAGATTAGCGGCTGTTTTTCGGCAGCATCTTTGAATTCCGGGGGGAGTTTTTTGTTTTTCTCGCCTTTAATTTCTCCGAACTTCTCTTTGAAATCAGTGGCGTTGATGACCGTTTCAAATTCACCGGGATTCATTGAGATCGTTTTTCGAATTTTGTAAAGCGGGTCTTTTTCCACCATGTGTGCACCACCGTAAATACGCACGGCATCCGGGCCTAATTGAAAATAGATTCCCGGGTATCCTTTGTCTTTGCGCCCGGTGGCCGATACAATTGAGGCCATGTAGGTTTTATACGGTGTTTTGTCTTTCGAAAAGCGGATGTCACGATTGATGCGAAAAATACCGTCTCTCGGCTGAATCATCACCTCTGGGTCATCGGCATGGATACGAATAATCATATCTTTAACAAACGCTTCAAATGGTTCTTTTACTGATTTTTGGTAGCGCTTGCGGTTGGCGTCGAACCACTCTTTGTGGTTATTTGCGGAAAGTTCATTAAAAAAATCGATGTAGTCCTGGGTAAAATAGCTCATGAAGCGGCCTCCTGGGTTTATAAATTTCCGGAAATATAAATCGACACTTCAAAAATATCAACTCAATTGACAGACTGGATTAGTGGAACGCTAACTTTAAGCCGCGGCCGTTGGCTGTCGGTTTGAAAGTTTTAGTTAATATTATTCTAAATATTTGCTACCCACCACTGATTACCCCATAAATCTTCTATGCCACCATAATATGGACTACCTTCCTGACCAGGTTCACAAAGTGGTTTCCCACCTTCATTAATTGCTTTTTCGTATACAATTTTCGAATCTGATACGGTTATATAAATACAAGCAGGTATCGTTTTTTCATTTTGTGGAGGCTCACCTATCATAATAGTGGAATCACCAATTTTTATTTCAGAATGCATAAAAGAGCCGTCTTCTCTGTAAACTGGCTCGTAAGTAATTTTAGCATTAAAAACTTTTTTTAGAAAATCAATGCATTTCAAGGCATCCTTAATCACTAAATAAGGAGTAACATTGTGTCTATCAATTACAGTTTCAGTAGCCATTTAAATTTCTCCTTTTAAAATTTGTAGTTTTATAATGATGGATTAATGGAGTATTGTAAATACGTACCTCCATTAATCCAATAATCCATTATTCCAGGAGCAAATTAGTTTGGTGAATGAAATGCAACCTGGTTTCCTTCCGTATCGATAAAGATTGCCATGTAGCCAATTTCATCGGTGATTTTGGTTTTCGGTAATACAACTTTTCCGCCGGCCCCTTCGACGCGGGAGAGGGGGTCGCTAAGATCGTTTCCGCCGTTGAGATAGATTTTTGATCCTTCGGCTGAAGGCGTATATCCTTCGCCGCTGCATACTGCGCCGCCAACGGCCTGGCCTTCGGTGGGGAAAAATGCCATCTGAATACCCGTCATTTCATGCTGCGCAAATTCTCCGCCAATAACCGTGCTGTAAAATTTTACTGCGCGATCAAAATTTTTTGCCGGGATTTCGAACCAATTAATTGCGTTAGCCATTGTAAAGCCTCCTTAATTGTTTGATTGTATATTTTTTAGACAGCAAAAGGGTGAAGGATAAAGGATTAACATATTTTAGAGAAACTCAGATCAAGAACTTTTATCCTTCATTTTTAATCCTTTATCCTTTTAGTATCCGTTCATCCTGTCTAAAAACCAAATTGCGGGCGCAAAGTAAATCGACGGTTTATAAATGTCAAACGCACAAATCGGGAAAACGTACATTTCTAAAATGATGTTATTTTCATTGTTCGAAAAAAATTTTTCTCAGCGTTGACAAGTGAACGTATGTTCAATAAATTGGCCTTCATAAAAATAAAACGTGCATAAAGTTGATTTTTAAGAAGTTATAAGTCAGTAATAAAGACCTCATGTCTGGGACATTAATTTTGAATTAATTGTAGTAGTTTAAACTCAAAAAGAGAAAATCGTACGTCCCTATGCCCAAAAAGAACAATTTATTTTTATTGATTCAATCGTTAACGAAAGCTGAAAAACGATATTTTAAGCTGTTTGCAGCAACCAATAATGCCAACGCCAATTACCTGTTGCTATTCGACGCCATCGATAAACAAGATGAATACGATGAACAAGCGATCAAAAAGCAGTTCGGCGGAAAACCGTTTATCAAACAATTGCACGTTACCAAAAATTACCTCAGCCGCCTTATTTTAAAGAGCTTGCGAAATTATCATTCCAAATTATCGAAAGAGGCGGAACTAAAAGATTTGTTACGGGATATCGAAATTCTATTTCGCAGGGAGTTGTTTGACCAATGCAACGATTCCATCGAAAAAGCGAAAGCAATCGCCCTGGAATTTGAAAAACGCCTCGATTTGCTGGAAATTTGCAATTGGAAACGCAAATTGCTACTGGCGAAATATGGCGCCGGAAAAAGCCGTGAAGAGATTAATACTTTGATTTGCCAGGAAAAAGCCTCCCTCGATGCGATGCTTCAAGAAAAGGAATACTGGCACTTAACCATCAATATTTTTGATGAGCTTTACAACGATACACACTCCAGCGGCCAGCCGAGCGCTGTTATGCCCAATCACCCGTTGCTAAAAAATCCGGGGAAAGCTAAAACATTTCAAGCCAAAATTCTATATTATTACATTTTGCAATCTTATTATTTTTTCGAAGGGAATTATAAAAAAGCCGAGGCCGTTGTTTCCGAACTCATCCGGTTTATAGAGTCATGCCCGGGGCAAATTAAAGATAATCCCGCAACATATTTTAAAGCGTTAAATAATAAAACCGGTATTTGTTTACATTTAAAAAACTATCGCAAAGTTGAGCAGTTGTTGAAAAAAATTCGCACGCTGCCAGGCCGGCTTGGTTTAAAAAATGACGATCCGATTACGACCAAAATGATACTTCATACCTATAACCTGGAATTGGAAATGTACCGCGATACCCGGCAAATTGATGAAGGCATTGTCCTGGTGGATGAGGTAACTTCCTTTTTGAAAAAAAATCCCCGCTCAATTTCCGATAATTACCGGTTGTTGCTTTATTATCAATTCGCTTATCTGTTTTTTCTGAAAAATGAATGTGAAAAATCACTGTTTTGGCTGAATGAAATTTTTCGCCGCAAACTCGACTCCCCGCGCGAAGATATCCTCAGCTACGCACAATTGCTTCGCCTGATCATCCATTTTGAATTGGATAACATTACGACTGTCTCTTATACACATCTCCGAGCCCACGAGA
>CAXHHS010000865.1:0-3436 GCA_964015645.1 uncultured bacterium | reverse complement strand
AGATGCAATGGAGTCTCGTGGGCTCGGAGATGTGTATAAGAGACAGAAATAAGCCCAAGGTAATAACTCCAGGTAATTTTTACATTATCAAATGCTGCCGGCAACCTTATCCAAACTCGCCGGATGATGATGTTGAAGTAAGTTTTTTCCAATAATAAAACGAAATGAATAATGCCACCGGTATTTTTATCGGTGGCATTTTATTTATACAATTGGTTTATTCCGTAAAAACAAATACCGGGAGAATTTATGTGCAGAAACATCAAAACGCTGTTCAATTTCGACCCGCCTGCCACGGATGAGGAAATCTATTTATCTGCGCTTCAATTTGTGAGGAAGCTGAGCGGGTTTACCAGGCCGTCCAAAACAAATGAAGCCGCTTTTAATTTAGCAGTCGAAGAGACAACTAAAATCGCTCGAAAGCTGATCGATTCTCTTGCCACCAATGCACCGCCGCGCCACCGGGAAATGGAGGCAGCGAAGGCAAAAGCCCGTGCGGCGAAACGATTTGGTTAGAGGAGTAAAAATGTCAACCTATAAATATCTTATCATCGGCGGCGGAATGGCCGGAGATGCTGCTATTCGCGGCATTCGCCAAAATGATGAAACCGGAAGCATCTGTCTGGTATCGCAAGAAGAGCATCCGCCTTACAACCGCCCACCGCTCTCCAAAAGCCTTTGGTTCGGTAAATCCGAAAAAACAATCTGGCGGCCATTGGATAATTTAAACGTGGATGTGCAGTTAAATCGCCGCATCGTTCAATTGGATATCGCTAAAAAACGAGCCATTGATGATCGAGGCAGCACGTATTCGTTCGAAAAATTGTTGCTAGCGACCGGGGGAAAAGTAAATAGGTTTCCGTTTGGCGGGGATGATATTATTTATTTTCGTACGTTAGAAGATTATCGCCGCTTAAGAGATTTAACAGAAAGCAAAAATCGGTTTGCCATTATCGGCGGGGGATTTATCGGTGCAGAAATTGCCGCTGGCCTGGCCAATCACCAAAAAGAGGTGATGATGGTTTTTCCGGAAGCGGGCATTGGCGCAAATGTGTTTCCAAAAGAAGTGTCCGATCATTTAACCGAATTATTCCGAGAAAATGGCGTGGCGGTACATACCGGGCAATGGTTAAACGCCCTGGAAAAGCGCCAGGATAAACTTGTGCTCAAAACCCGCGAAGGCCTGGCGATTGAAGCTGAAGGCACTGTTGCCGGCATCGGCATCAAACCCAACATCGAAATTGCACGACAGGCCGGGCTAACGGTAAATAGGGGCATTGTCGTAAACAAACACCTCCAAACCAGCCACCCTGATGTTTATGCTGCCGGCGATGTCGCGGAATTTTACAACTCTGCATTAGGCAACCACGTCATTGTAGAACACGAAGAAAACGCAAACATGACCGGCTATTTTGCTGGCGCAGCCATGACCGGTCATCACCAGGAATATGATTACCTGCCCTATTTTTATTCCAGCTTGTTTGCCGTGAAATACGAAGGCGTTGGTGAAATGAATGCCAGCCTGCAAACGGTTATCGATTGGAAAGAGCCGTTTCAAGAAGGCGTCATTTATTATTTGAAGGGAAAACGGGTGCGGGGAGTGGTTTGCTGGAACATTCGCAAAAAGCTTAATGCTGCCCGTAAATTAATTGCGGAGCCGGGGCCGTTTGAAGCGACGGATTTAATGGGGAAAATATGAAGAGGGAGTAAAACTTCGCAAGTTGCAAGGATAGGTTGCAACTTGCAGTAAAAACAGCGCAACGGCCTTTATAGCGCTTTCATTTTGCAAAAGAACAACGGACAACAAGTAACGAACAGCCCCCATCTATTTTTTTATCAACCCTACCTTTTTCGCCCAGGATTTAAAATCGCGTTTTTGAGCGATGGAAAGCTCTGCCGGTGTTTGAATTTCAACTCGTACATAATGATCGCCGGTAGTGCTGCCGGTGGGCACGCCTAATCCCGGTAAGCGGAATAATTTACCACTACTGGTTCCGGGCGGGATTTTTAGTTTAACGCGTTTGCCACTAACGGTTCCGGCGAAAATTTCCGTCCCCAAAACAGCTTCCGCAATATTGATGTAAATGCGAGAATGAATATCGTTTGCCTTTCTCTCAAAATCCGGGTGGGCAGCGATTCGGATGATTAGATATAAATCGCCCGGCTCCCCGCCATAACCCGAGGGACCACCCTGGCCGCGAACACGGATCTTTTTTCCATCTTCCACACCGGCGGGAATTTTAATTTTAACTTTTTTGCCGCTGCCGGTATTAATCACCGTCTCGCCGCCATTAATTGCCATCTCAAAAGGAACGGTAATGGTAGATTCCATATCCGATCCCCGGGACGATTGCGTTTGTCTTTGGCCAAAAAGATCATCGAAATTCATACCACCCCCAAACGGATTTTGAGAGGTTTTCCTTCCGCCATTAACCCCACCAAAAAGGTTGCTAAAAATGCCCTGTAAATCATCTGCAAGCCCTTCGCCAAATTGTACACGATAGGAACCGGGGTTGCCGCCAAAGTTAAAGCTATCGCTCGTAAAACCGCCCCGGCGCATCATGTCATACTGGCTGCGTTTTTGAGAATCGCTCAAAACACTATACGCTTCGCTAATCTTTTTGAACTGTTCTTCCGCAGCTTTGTCGCCACCGCGAGAATCGGGGTGATATTCTTTCGCTAACTGGCGGTAGGCACGCTTAATTTCATCTTGGGAAGCGCTTTCGCTAACGCCCAAAATCTTATAATAATCTACAGGAGCACTCATACTGCTTATACCTCTTCTTCAACTTCGCTGATGATAACAGCCTCTTCTTTCCAATGCAGTTTATTGTCGTTTAATTTGTCAGCCGCTACTTTCTGCTGAAGTGCGTGTTTCATCACATCATCCATATTTTTCACAAGGATAAAGTCCATTTCATCCTTTACAGCTTCCGGGATTTCTGCTAAATCCGCCTGGTTTTTCTCCGGAAGAATTACTTTTTTAATGCCGGCACGGTGTGCTGCCAAAACCTTCTCTTTAATGCCGCCAACCGGCAATACTTTACCCCGCAGGCTAATTTCGCCGGTCATTGCCAAATCATTACAAACCCGCCGGCCGGTTATAATGGATAAAATCGCCGTAAACAATGTTACACCAGCAGATGGCCCATCCTTCGGAATTGCCCCCGCCGGAACGTGAACGTGAAGGTCATATTTATCATTAAAACTATCCTCAACTTCAAATTCGCTGGCCCGGGCGCGAATGTAGCTAAGGGCGGCCTGGGCAGATTCTTTCATTACATCACCCAATTTACCGGTTAGCACCAGGCTTCCTTTCCCTTTCATTTTATTCACTTCGATGAAGAGAATATCCCCCCCCATCGGCGTCCAGGAAAGGCCGGTGGCAATACCCTGTCTCTTATACACATCTGACGCTGCCGACGAGCTTCTTGGT
>CAXHHS010000864.1:0-3442 GCA_964015645.1 uncultured bacterium | reverse complement strand
TAGACGATGAGCGAATCCCCATGCGCCTTCCGCAAATAGCCGTTGATAATTCGCCGTATATCCTGGTTATCGGATTTGGAGATGATGGATTGTTTGATTTTTGAAACGCCATCGCCGGTTTTTGCGAGGGTAAAATAACCGAAGCCGCGGTATTTACCGTTTTCGATGGAAACGGCAGATTTTTCGAGGTCGTTTCTCCCGGCGCCAATTATCAAAAAGTTCGCGTGGGGATCATCAAACTGCCGGGTTGCTTGCTGAACGCGAGCGTTGTAATCAATGGCGGATTCCCCCCCGATACAAGCCCCTTTGCAGAATTTCGTGTAGTAATTAAAACAAGCTCCGCGTGTTTTATGGATGCCGCTCAATTTTTGGCAGAGATGGTATTTTCGAACCATTTTGTTTAAAAACGCATCGGCATCGTGGCGATTGGTAAAAGATAAAACCGGTTGCTGATTTTCCGAAAGCGGCTTTAAAGCCAGCCGGGAATAAGCATCATCATCTGAATACAGATAAATGCCGTAGCGATATTTTATATTTCGCTGGCTGCGATTGTAGCGCGGTTGCTGTGTTTTGATAATATGTGATTCCAATAATAGTGCGACCAATTCGCTGCCGGTAACTTCATATTTTATGTCGTGAATTTGGCCCTTAATCGTTTGCGAACGGATAGATTGCAAATCATTGGAAAAATGATCCAGAACGCGTCTTTTGATGTTGATACTTTTTCCGGCGTAAATCAATCGCTGGCTCGCGTCATAAAAAAAATAAACGCCGGTAGCCTCGGGAAGCGGCGACACCTTCTCACGATGAATTGCCGGTGGAAGCGCCGTATCTTTGCAGATGTTGTGCACCTGCTTTTCAAATGTATCACCTTCCTCCATTTCTTGGAGCTTCCGGAATAGCGACATGGTGGCAAATACATCCGCAACCGCCCGATGCTGATTCTTTTGTGAAATATTTAAACGACGGCATAAGTTGGAGAGATTGTAAGATGGCAAACCCGGCAACAGTTTTCGCGTTAACTGTATAGTACACAATTGTTTGCGATGAAAATAATATCCCAGGTTACGAAATTCATGGCGCAAAAAAGCGTAATCAAAGCGGGCGTTGTGAGCAACAAAGGTCGCGTTTTCAGTTATTTCGACAATACGGCGGGCGACTTCGTAAAATTTCGGGGCATCCTGCACGGCACAGTTGGTAATGCCCGTCAGTTTAGTGATGTAAGGATGAATTCGCTGTCCCGGGTTAAGGATTGTTGAAAACTCATCGGTAATTTGCTGGCCGTCGTAGAGCAAAATCGCCACTTCCAGAATCCTATCATGCACCGGGCTTAAGCCGGTTGTCTCAATGTCTACGATGGCGAACATCGTTCAACATAAAAAAATTTCCGTAAAGAAAAAAGCGTCGAAAGAAATTTTAGTAACGTTGCAATTAACCGGTTTTTTCCAGTATATTCTGCCCGTCTATGCTGAACCGCAAATACAACCGGAGGCCAATTTACAATGAAGTTTGATTATGATATGATAATTGTCGGCGGCGGCCCGGGCGGCGCTACAACTGCCCTGTATGCCGAAAGACTGGGCTTAAATGTGCTGCTCCTCGATAAAAAACGCTTTCCCCGCGACAAAATTTGCGGCGATGCAATTTCCGGCAAAAGCATCATTTACCTGCGGGAATTGGGATTGATCGAAAAACTTGATAATTCGCCCCGGGAATTCGTTGATAGTATTTTGTTTTCTTCTCCAAATAATAATTCCGTAACAATAAAACTTGTACCGACAGCACAGAATGTCTCACAGGGATATGTTTGTCGTCGAATGGTGTTCGATAATATTTTATTTCAAGCTGCCAAGAAAAAAGTGGATACCATTGAAGGATTTACAGTAGAAGATTTGATCAAACCCAACGGCCAGGTGCTTGGCGTTAAAGGAAAATTGGAGAACGGCGGTGAAAAAGAAATTACCGCAAAAGTTGTTGTTGGTGCGGATGGATTTAACTCCATCGTCTCGCGTAAAATGGGATTATATGAGCACGACCCGGATCACATATTGGTCGCAACCCGGGCCTACTATCGCGGAATAACCGGGCTTACCAATGCGATTGAACTGCATTACATTAAAGCGGTTTTACCAGGCTATTTTTGGATATTTCCGCTGGAAGACGGCCTGGCAAATGTCGGATTGGGGATGGTGCACAGCGCTTTAAAAAAGAAAAAAGTTCGCCTTCGTAACGCCCATATTGCAGCAACGGAAGCCCCGGAATTTAAAGAGCGTTTTAAAAATGCCGAACTGCTTGGGGATATCCAGGGATGGAATTTACCGGCAGGCAGCAAACGCAGAATCGTGCACGGAAACGGTTTTATGTTAATTGGCGATGCCGCCGGGCTAATCGATCCGTTTACTGGGGAAGGCATTGGAAATGCCATGTGCTCGGCAAAAATCGCCGCAGAAACCGTATCCGATATTTGCAAAAACGGCAATGATTTTAGCGCGCGCTTCCTGGGAAAATATAACAAAAATCTCTGGAAATCGCTGGGTGGGGAACTCAAACTCGCCTACAACTTACAAAGAACTGCCAGGTTTACCCCGCTGGTTGATATGGTGGTCGATCGCGCTAACAAACGTAAAGAAGTTGCTAATTGGATTTCGGGAATGATTGCCGGAACCGTTAGCAAAAGAGATTTGCTATCACCCATGACATACGCCAAACTGTTATTTAAATAGAGAATATCATGTCCATCGTAATTACCGGTGCGACCGGTTTTATTGGAAAGCATTTATGCAAATCCTTTGTCGCATCAGGCCACAAAGTTGTTGCATTAACGCGCAATACCAAAAGTGCCGAATCGATTTTGGGCCAGCAGGTAGAGTGTGTTTATTGGGATGGCAAAAATACCGGGGAATGGCAAAAACATATTGATGGCGCAAAGGCCGTTATTAATCTGGCTGGTGCGAATTTAGCCGGTAGTTTGTGGACAGATAATTACAAACAAAAAATTCTTGCCAGCCGCATTAATGCCGGGAATGCAATTGTTTCTGCTATAAAAAATTCAGAAAAGAAACCAACTGTATTGTTACAAGGATCGGCTATTGGGATTTACGGAAACCGTGGTGAAGAGGCGCTCAATGAAACATCGGCCACCGGCAGTGGTTTTTTAGCAGATGTCGTTGAACAATGGGAAGCGTCTGTTAAATCTGTTGAAACCGAAACGAGAGTTGTTTACCTGAGAACCGGAATCGTTTTGGGAAAAGGAGAGGGAACGCTGGCGAAAATGGAATTGCCATTCAAGTTATTTGCAGGCGGGCCGCCGGGAAATGGGAAACAGTGGTTTTCATGGATTCATATTCAAGATGTTATCAACGCAATTCAACTATTAGTGGAAAACCCGAAATTAGACCTGTCTCTTATACACATCTCCGAGCCCACGAGACTCCATTGCATC
>CAXHHS010000863.1:0-3447 GCA_964015645.1 uncultured bacterium | reverse complement strand
GAATTAGGAGTTTTAGCGGGTACTACTGCAAAGACGAACCGCTAAAAAGAGTACTTTGATACGATCGTTACGGAGTTAAGCGGAGCGGTCTCCGTAACGCAGCGCTTTTGCGGAGATAATCTCCGCGGTAAAAAATGTTATGGAGACCGCTATCGCTAATCTCCGTAACAATCATAACTAATAGGCATAGGCATGAAAAAAACACTCTTCCCAATAATCTCCCTGCTTATTCTAATCCACCCAACGCTTTGGGCGCAAACTGATATTGCCGACTCAACCTTCTCTGCGCCGGATTTTTTTATCACCCGAATGGTAGAGGGATTTGGCGGTGGATTTGAGCAGGTGTTGAGCCAAAAGCAGGAAACGGATCGGCAGTTTAATTCCACACCGTTTATTTATGCCGGCATATCGGATAAAGTATCACTCCAACTGACCAACCAAATTTCCTGGATAAGGCGCAGCGAAATTTTATTAGATGGTTTAACGATTGATCAAAAAAACTTTACCAACTCCACACCGGGATTTAGAGCGCAATTTCGTCCGCTTGCCGGGCTACATATTTTAGCGGCAGCAAATTGGAATAATAAACGCGCATTGTTAAACGAATATGTTTTTTCCGAATTCCGGGGAGAAACCGAAACAGAGCAACAGAACCGGGATGCCAGCATTCAAGTCGATTATTTTTCGCAGGATGGAGTGGTAACGTTAGCCGCTGATCAGCGCAATTGGATGTATTTCGGCAATAGCAGCCTTCCGTTTTTCGAAAGTGTTTTTGAAACGCCCATTACGTTTTTAACACCCGGGCAAACGTATCTATCTTTTGGCGGAACATTTCAGCAAGGCGATTTCTCCATCTTCAACACTGAAACATTAAGTTCGGAAATCGCTACTCGCTCTCGCCAGTCACAATTCAATTTTGAGGCGCTATTCGGGCTAAGGCGCAACCTGGTGCTGGGATTATCTGTCCATCCTGATGTGGAACGCGAAACTCAAAATGAAAACTCCGATAATCAATTTTCCATTAGCCTGGCGCCAAGAGTAGAGTTTCTTAGCGCCAAAAACACCCTGCATCGTTTTAGTTTCCAATATGATTATTTACGAAATGAACAGCAGCCGCCGGGAGAAAACATTGCCTCGACACCTGGAAATTCAACGCTTTTAACAACCAACTTTCTGAAACGCTGGTCTTTTCGTTATGGATTTAACCGGCTTTGGAATACGAAACCGCTTACCACTTCGGCGTTTTTAGCGAATTGGAATGATGATTTTGGCAACCGGTTGCCGCGGGGCGCTATTCGCTTGAGCGCGGAAATTTTAGCCGATGTGGAACGAATTACCAATGACCGCCAGCGTGATAATCTTCGTACGGTTTCTCAGGAGAAAAACCAATCGATTCATCTCCAAACCACGGCAAGTTACGGGCTATTCGATAAGCTGGAAATTGGATGGAAAACCGAATTGAACCGGCGATGGGGGAAACGCTCCGAAGTCGCCCTCTGGAATAACCGGCTTTTCTGGCGAAATGCGCTGGAAATAAGTTTCGCTAATTACCGCTTCGAAGAAAAATATCGAAGCCGGTTCGGATGGCAGCAGGTATCTAATTTTAATCGCCTATTTGGCCCGCTTTTATACCGGGGAATGTTTATCGGAACCGTTGCGGTACAGCCGGTTTACTATTCCCGCGAATGGCGAGGCGAGAACGCCCGGTTTTTCGACTACCGGCTGCCCAACCGCCGCGTCGAAACCTGGTTTGCCGAAGGCCGCTTTCGCTACGGCGTTTTGGATAATTTAGAACTAAAAGCAATTGTTGATATCAGCTCTCCGTTTGTTTCGATTAACTTGAGAGACCGGGTGTTAAGCAACTTGCAATTTGCGGTATCCTGGCAACCCTGGAATTCCTTCCGCCTGGAGATTGAACATCGAATTGAGAAAACCGATTCACCGAACTTCGAAGAGAGAGAAAATTTCTGGAACCTAAGAATTATCAGCCTGTTTTGATGGTGGCATATTTTTTTTCCATCGGGATTGGAATCGCGCTATGTGTTTCTCAAGGTTTTTTATTTGCCCAATCCCCGCAATCCGCAAGATCTTTCGCCTTCGACCGCGGTTTGGTTGATAGCAGCGAACCGTTTGCGCCGGCAGCAAATCCTGCGCTGCTATCATCGCGTTCGTTTTTCCGCTTTAATGGCGAATGGCATCGCGCGGATGAGAATGCGTATTTATTATCGTTTGCATACCCGGTTTCATCAAAAATTTCCCTGGGTCTGGCGGGATATTCTATGAACAACGAATTTTTCCAACAACTACCGTCATCAACGCTTCGCAGCAACCAAAATTTTCAGACGTTGTTGCTAAGCCTGGGGCATAACAATGCCATTCGTTGGGGACAGCAACTTGAGGCGCTGTTCCAATCGCAAGAATTTTCGGTTCTTGGCAATAATAATGGCCCGGGTGTTTCGCCGGATGATGAACAGGCGATCACATTAAGCTATCGCCTTGGGGGGTATCATGCATTTTCCGAAAAGATAGGCGTCGGGCTGTTAACGCCGCCCATTTTTCGCTACCAATATCAGTCGCTTATTCGCAGTAGCGAAACTCAAACAAAAACCAATGTTGATTTTTGGAAGGAACACGGCAGCAATACGGCGATACCGATGCTCGGTTTAAAATGGCAGCCGTCTACCTCCCTGGCATTCGCGCTCAGTAACCGCTCCAAAGAAGGCGAACATGATTTTCAGATCGCCTCCGATTTGAAGTTCCAAAATTTTGATGTAACAACCGCAATTAATTTGGAAAATGGCACTGATGAAGTTGGCGCTGCTTTCGGCATCGGTGGTTATTTAAAAGGGATTGATGCATTTGCCGCTTACGACGTGCGTAAAAAAGATTTTCGAATATCGATTTCCTTTGCCCCGGAGCGCTCACGGGAGTTGATTGACCTGGTGGATATTGAAACGTCTACCTACACATTATATCCCTATCGCCTGGCGCATAATCAACCGGAGTGGTTGGCAAAAATCGATGTAAGAAATAAAACAAAGCGGCCAATCGAAATATCCATCCGGTTGAAAGGCACTAATTTACCGGCAATCAACCTCGGGCAGCAATTGGCAGCTTCGGGTTCTTCTACAATTGATGTACCTTTACCAGGCGATTTGCAAAATGCCGCTCCCGGAATTTACCAATATGAAGTGGAAATTACGGCCTTTCAGCGAGGGCGGCATGTGGTAAAACGGCAGCTCGCTTTCGAGCTAAAAACCGCCCACGATTGGGCTGGTGAAAGCGATGATTTAAACTATTTTATTCAACCCAACCATCTTGAAATTTTTAATACCGCGCGCGCTATTTTGGCCACCAATCAAGACACAACTAAAGCGCCTGCACCGGAACAGGTCGCAAACTGTCTCTTATACACATCTGACGCTGCCGACGAGCTTCTTGGTGTAG
>CAXHHS010000862.1:0-3453 GCA_964015645.1 uncultured bacterium | reverse complement strand
GGGCAGGAAAGGCCACCGATCAAATTCCATCCGGCAGCCAAATCTATGGTCGATGCCGTAATTTCGCCGCCGCTGATTGAGACGGTTTCCCCGGCGGCAAAGTTCAGCCAATTCCCCTCGCCAACGCGAAATGTGTCTTCCGGTATATAAGCCCCGTTAAAGCCAAACATTGTGCCGGGAGCGGCATTCGGAAACATGCTGAGATAAAACGGGTCGCTAACATCACAGCAGAGGCTCAATAAATTCCACCCGGCGTCTATGGGGATTTCAACCGTAACATCGCCACCGCCGCTAACCGGGGCATTCGGGGTTGGCAAACTATCGTTGGTAAAGGTATTGTTTAAATCTTCGCTGGTTTCGTCTGCGCCGGTAATGCCGTTGCCGCCATTGCTAATTTGCGCGCCTTCCGTTAAATCGATGCGCTGGGTGGAAAATCCAAAAACATGGGAAGGCGCCGGTTGCTGGCTGGCAATTGGGGTATCGTTCAAATAGGTGCTGCCGGTGGCATCAGGATCGGGACCGTCAATTGTTACGCCGGTTTTATCGACTGCCTCATCGGGCGACAGGCCGGCATCATCGTAAATCAAGTAATCGACATCTTCCACCAAATCCGTTAAGCCGCTCCAGCGATAGAGAATAACGACTTCATCGCCATTGGTTAAAGCGCCCTGGTTATTAATGCTGCCGGGAGCAGCTTCGCGCATATCCGGTGCATCGGGACTTCCCTGGCCGTCTTCGTATAATTCGTAAGTTGGCGAAACACCGTAGAAATCAAAAAAATTGCCATCGCCGGTGATGGCAATCGTCTGATATTCCCCCGGCTGAATCGTCGCCCCTGCCGGAAACCGGGCGTGAAAATCACCAAAATCACCACCGCCAAAATTGCTGCCGGTAACGATGTTATAATAGAACGTCCCGTTGGGAGCAAAGGTAGCATCTGTGAGATAGTAAATGGAAAGATCGACCGCCCCAGTATTGGGATTGTGAATTTCGATATATTCTCCCGTGGTCGGCGTCACCACGATTTCGGAAATCAGCAGTTTAACACTTTGCCCGGTTGCCGGTTGGTGGGAATTATTGGGAGAAGGCAGGCTGTTGGTGGTGAACGTGTTGTTCAAATCCTCGCTGGTTTCATCTGCACCGGTAATGCCGTTGCCACCAGCAGCGATTTGGCCACCTTCGTCAAAATCGATGCGATGGGTCGAAAAACCAAACTCATGAGACGGAGCCGGAAGCTGGCTGGCGATTGGCGTGTCATCCAAATATGCCGAGCCGTCTGTACCGGCATCGGGGCCGTCGATGATAACGCCGGTTTTATCCACTGCCTCATCCGGCGGCGCGCCAGCATCATCGTAAATCACATAATCGACATCGGATACGAGATCGCTGCTACCATCCCAATGGTATAAAATTACCGCTTCATCGCCATTCGTTAACCCACCCTGGTTATTGATGCTGCCGGAAACCGCTTCCCGCATATCGGGAACATCTTCGGCGGCTTCGAGATTGTCTTCATACAGCTCGTAGGTTGGCAGCACACCCAGGGTGGCGAAAAAATCGGAATCGCCATTCAAAGCAATTGTTTGGTATTCACCGGGCTGAATGAGCGCGCCATCGGGAAACCGGGCGTGAAAATCGCTCAATGTGCCGCCGCCAAAATTGTTGCCGGTAACGATGTTATAATAAAAATCGCCATTGGCCACAAAAGTTGCGTCGGTGATATAAAAATCGGACAAGTTAACAATTTCCGTTCCGGGATTATAAATCTCGATAAACTCAGCCTCGGTGGGCGTTAACAGCAGTTCGGAAATCAAAATTTTTCCGGCCTGGGCGTTGAGCGCTTGAAATGCCGCATTGGGCGAAGGCAAACTGTTATTGGTGAAGGTATTGTTCAAATCTTCGCTGGTTTCATCCGCACCGGAAATACCGTTGCCGCCGGCTGTGGTTTGAGTGCCTTCGTTAAAATCGATGCGATGGAGAGAGGCGCCGCTGCCATGCGCCCGGGCGGGCAATTGGTTTGTAACCGGTGTATCGTTTAGATAAGTACTGCCAGCACCATCGGCATCCGGGCCATCGATATTGACACCGGATTTATCAACCGCCTCTCCCGGCGGCAGCCCGGCATCATCATAAACCAGGTAATCTACATCCTGTACCAAATCGGATTTTCCGTTCCAGTGATATAAAATGACCGCTTCATCGGCATCCGCCAACTGGCCCTGGCCGTTAATACTGGGGGCAACCGCTTCGCGCATATTGGGCACGTCTTCCGGGCTGCCGAGGTTGTCTTCGAACAATTCGTAGGTTGGCTGAACGCCATAGGCGCTAAAAAATGCCGCATCCCCGGCTAATGCAATCGTCTGGTATTCGCCGGGCTGGATAGCGGCTCCTAACGGAAAGCGGGCGTGAAAATCTTCCGAATTTCCGCCGCCAAAATTAATTCGGGTAACAATGTTATAATAAAACACACCGTCATCGGCAAACGTCGCATCGGTGATGTAATAATTCGATAAATCCACAGCCGCGCCGGTGGGATTATAAATTTCGATAAACTCGCTGCCGGAGGGCGTTATGGCAATTTCGGAAATCAACAGTTTGGCCGTTTCATCTTCGCCAGTGGCATCGAAGGCGAAGCTGGCAAAAACCGGCAAATGGTCAGATGCGAAATGCAGTGCATTGGCCAGTTCCTCGCTAACTGCCGTGTTGGGAAGTGCATTGATGGAATCGTTAAAGTGCATTCCATCATTGCCAAAGGTGGTGTAGGAATCGAATAAGTAGGTCATACCGCTGGTATCAAAAACCGCTTCGGAGATCAACATCATATCAAAACGGTCATCCAAGCCACCGGTTACACCGGAGCCGAAAGCACGTACCCGCGGTGATTGTGTATGAATTGGGGCGAAAAGCGGATTATTGTGCCAGGCGCCAGCGATATTAAGAGGATCAAAAACATGTCCATCGGCGCCAAACGTAAATTCAAGCAGCTTTTGAAACGCCGGCTCGCTGGCGGTTCGGATATTAAAATCGCCGCAGACAATAAAATCGGTTCCAACGGGCAGCATATTGGTAAAATTACGCAGGCTATCTATTTCTTCAGCGCGTTGGGCAATATCTTCCGGGTCGTTACTGGCTTTAAGATGAAGTCCAAACACCCGTAGCGTGTCGCCGGTAGGATTATACACCAGCTTAAACTCGTTGATGTCTCGCAATGGTGTTTGGATTGGAGTGTTACTAATGAAGGTAAATAATGCGCTTTTATAAAAAAGCCCATTCCCAATAGTAGAGTTGATGAGAAATGGCGCGGCACTGTAATCCGTAGCGTTATGATTCAAAACAAAATCCAGAAACCCATCCACCCCGATTTGCGATTGAAGCTCCTGCGCGACTAAAATATCGGGATCAACGTCTGTCTCTTATACACATCTCCGAGCCCACGAGACTCCATTGCATCGC
>CAXHHS010000861.1:0-3455 GCA_964015645.1 uncultured bacterium | reverse complement strand
ATCGTGTCGTGATGTTTTATTAAAAAACCCCTCTAAATCTCCCCTTGGAAAGCGGGGATTTAAAGGGTACACGTCACGATCAAATTAGTATTAGTAGCGGTGTTTATGTTTATCGGCTGGAAGTGGAGAGATTTGTTGATTCATGGTGTGTTTTTGTATTCGAGTTATTTTAGAGATTCAATTATTCAACTTGAACACATGAACATTTAAACACTGCTATTACTTTTTTCTTTTTTAAGAATACTGCCCCACTTGTACAACTTTTCTTGAATCACTTTTAACGAAATCGGTTTGGCAATGTAATCATCCATGCCGGCATCGTAACAATTTTTCTGATCTTCTTCCATGGCATTAGCCGTCATAGCGATGATAACCGGGCGCTGTTGCAAGCGGTATCTTCGTAAAATTTCACGGGTGGCAGCCAGGCCATCCATTTCCGGCATTTGCACATCCATAAAAATAACATTGTAGTTTTTGCCTCGCACAGCATGCAGCACTTCAAGGCCATTAACAGCTAAATCAACGGCGTAGCCCATTTTATGAAACAGGCGCAGTGCCAGTTTTTGGTTAATCTGATTGTCTTCCGCTAATAATATTCGCAGGGGAAATTTCTGCGACATTTCGCTATCAATTTTGCTTTGATGATTTACCCGGCGAGAGCGGCGTTCTTTCCGCATGTTCAGCGAAATTAACATCGAATTGAAAAGCTGGGATTGTTTGACCGGTTTCGAGACAATACTGTTAAACACCTCTCTGGCTCTTTGCAGCGTTTCGCTATCTTTGTCGATGGATGAGAGCAGGATTAGCGGAAGTTTATTTTTGGGAAAAAACTGGCGGATTTTTTGCCCCAACATCAGTCCGTCCATTTCCGGCATTTGCATATCCAAAATCGCTAAATCAAATTTTTCCTCGCTATGCAAGGCATTCAATGCTTGCCCGGGTAAATTAACGGCGTAGGAAGATAATCCCCATTTATTAAGTTGGGTGGTCAGGATTCTGAGGTTTGTTTGATTGTCATCCACAATCAGTACGCGTTTGCCGCGGAGATTTTCGATGTTAACGTCAACTTCCGGTTCCTGCTTTCCGGCAGCTTTGCGGGTTTCGATGGTAAAGAAAAAGCGAGTGCCTTTGCCAGGTTCGCTTTCTACCCACATTTTGCCATTCATCAATGCAACCAGTTTTTTACTGATGGCTAATCCCAGGCCGGTGCCGCCATATTTACGGCTAATGCTAGGATCTAATTGGGTAAACGATTCGAATAATTGCGATATTTTATCCGGGGGAATACCAATACCGGTATCCTGAACGCAGAATTCCAGCTTAAGCGTTTCACCTTCATTAAGGGGGCGCACGAAAAGGAGAATTTCTCCTTCTTTTGTAAATTTAACTGCATTTGCTACCAGGTTCGTTAAAATTTGGCGCAGGCGAATAATATCTCCAATAATGTATTGCGGAACTCCAGCCTCGAAATGGTGCAACAGGTCGATATGCTTTTCTGCGGTATCGGCAGCAAACATTTCCAAAACGCCTTCAATACAGAGCCTTAGTTCAAAGGCTTGCTCATCAAGCTCAACTTTACCGGCCTCTATTTTAGAAAAATCGAGTATATCATTGATAATTGCCAATAAGTTATCGCTGCTGGTGCGGGTGGTTTGGGCGTATTCTAACTGCTCGGTGGTCAAATCCGTTTGCAGCAGCAAGCTGGTCATTCCAATAACGCCGTTTAACGGGGTGCGAATTTCGTGGCTCATTGTTGCTAAAAATTCCGCTTTTAACCTGGCGGCGACTTCTGCGGCTTCTTTGGCCGCTTTTAACTCTTCCTCGCGTTTTTTTCGCAGGGAGATATCGCGGACAATCATCAACACATCATCACTATACAGTGGCGTTACACGCGCTTCGTAGTCGTGATTATCCCCTTTTAAAGGCGTTGCCTGGTATTCAAAAACCTGCACTTTTTGAGTTTCTAAAGAGCGTTTAACGTAACGTAATGTTTTATCTGCAACCGATTGTGAAAACAATTCGCTCACACTTGCCCCAATGATGCGCTCCGGCGGCGCCATTAAATCCAGCATTCGCTGCGATTTAAAATCCAGAAACGTGCCATCACGCCGGATTACGAACATCATATCCGGTATTGCTTCTAAGATCGCCTGGTTTTTACGCTGAGATTTGCGCAATGCTTCTTCGGTATCTTCGTGCTCCTTAACTTCTTGATGTAATTCTTCATTTATATGCTGCAACTTTTGATTATGGGCAACCTGGAATTTAACGGCCTTTCTTTTTAGTCGATATGAGTTGATAACCAACCCCATTATCACTAAAAACAAAAACAACAACCCAAAAAGAAAACGGTTGATGATGGATTGTTGCGCCATTGCTGCTTCTAATGATTTCTCTCGATGTTTAATTTCATAGCGCGTTTGCATTTCGGCAATTTGGCGGGTGCTTTTTTCGCGCTGTATATACTATCGCGTGTAGTAATAAATTGCCGGTAATATTCCAGGGCTTTTCGGTCATCTCCCATTTCGCTATAATATTTTGAAAATAGTTCGAAATTTTCTGACATCAAATTTAACGTGCCCATTTCGTCAGCAATTTCTTTGCCGCGCTCCAGGTATGGCAGTGCAAGATTGTAGGCTTGCTGTTGGAGGTAAATAGCTGCGATGTTGTTAGAGGTATTGGCAATTCCCCAGCGGTCGTTAATTTCCCGGCTGATGGCTAACGCTTGTTGATAATATTTTAAGGCATTGTCGGCATCTTCCTGGGAATTAAAAAGAACCCCGATATTATTCAGCACCAGGGCAATTTTTTCTTTATTGCCTAGCTCCTGCCATAACGTTAGCGATTTGTTATAAAAATCCAGCGCCGACTTTATTTCACCTAAACTTTTGTATGCAAGCCCGATGTTCAAAAAGGCATTGGCCATACTTTTTTTATCATTAAACTTTTCTTTAATAACTAAAGAGCGTTCCAAGTATTCCAGGGACTTCTGATAATTTCCCAGGTAGTAATAAAGTAACCCAATGTTATTTAGAGATTTCGCAATTTCGGTTTCATCGCCAATGTCCTCCCGAATGCTGAGAGAGCGTAAAAAATAATCCAATGCTTTGCTATAATTGCTAAGATAGCCATAGGCAACCCCAACCTTGTTAAGACAATTGGCAACTTCTACCGAACTGCTATAAGCTTCAGCAGATCGTAACGCGCGCAGGTAACATTCCAGCGAAATATTATAATTGTTCAGCCGCTGATGAACTGCACCGAGGGTTACCAAAGAGGCACGAATATCATTTTGATTCTGCAATCTCTCGGCAATTTCTAAAGCTAATTCAGCATAAATGAGGCTTTTATCAGCAGAGGAATCCAGGTACGCCTTGGATAGTTCATTGAGAACTTCCACCTTACTACTGCCTTGTAATTTATTTAAGCGAGTAGTGAGGCTATCGATATAGGAT
>CAXHHS010000860.1:0-3458 GCA_964015645.1 uncultured bacterium | reverse complement strand
CAGGCGCAAAACGCCAGTATTGTGGGGAACCCGCAATCTGTGTACACAAATGTGCCGTTAAATGGCGCGACGAGTGCCGCGATTACCATCAACAACAACGGCTCCGCAACGCTGAACTGGAACATTTTTGAAGATGACGTGAGTGTATTGCTGAATAATGGCCGCTCTATACCCCTGCAATTTGCTAAATCCTCGCTTCGAGCCACGACAACTGCTTCCCAGGGATTTGGTGGCCCCGATGCGTTTGGATATATGTTTATCGACAGCGATGAACCCGGCGGCCCCGAATTCAATTTCCGCGACCTCCGAACACAGCCCGGTGCGTTCACCTTGCCCCTGGGTGATGATGATTCCTTTACCCTACAGCTACAACCATTGCAGTTTAGTTTCCCGTTTTACGGCGAGAATAAAACCACGATTACAATCGGCTCCAACGGATATATCACATTTGGAAATAATGACGGCACCCAATCCCAAAATACCGCTTTACCGAATCCCGCGAACCCGAATAGTATTATTGCGCCTTTTTGGGATGATTTAGCGGCAACAAATACCTCGAACGCTAGCATTCAATTCTTCTTTGATGCCACAGCCCGGGAAATCATCGTTCAATATTCCGATGTACGGCGTCTTAGTTCTCCCGAGCAAATGACCTTCCAGGTGATTTTAAAATCCGATGGCAAAATTTTATTCCAATACTTGAGTATGCCTGGTGTGTTGAACCAGTCCACTATCGGTATCGAAAATGCTGATGGTTCTACCGGTTTGCAAGTTGCCTTTAACACTAATTATGTGCATGACAATTTAGCGATGTTGTTTAGCCCCGGTTGTTCCTGGCTCGCCACTGATTCGAATAGCGGCTCCGTAGCGCCTGGCGCATTTCAAGATGTTGAAATTCAAATGAATGCCGCCGGCTTGCCTGCCGGAATTTACAATTGCGATTTGCAGGTGAACAGTAACGATCCCCAACAAGAGCAAATCGTTGTACCGGTGCAATTTATTGTCGGCCCGCCAATTATCGTCGTTTCGCCGCTTGCTCTTGATTTTGGCGATGTATTTGTTGCCAGCAGCGCCTCGCAAACCGTTACTGTCAGAAATGATGGCGAATTAGATTTGCTCGTAAACTCTGCAAGCTTTCTGGGCGCAAATGCGGGTGAATTTTCCATCGTTAGCGGAGGCGCGCCCTTTACAGTGTCGAACGGGCAAACCCGGAATGTTACCGTCAATTTTACCCCATCCTCAATTGGCGCAAAAAGTGCTATTTTACAATTCGATAGCAACGACCCGAATGTAAACCCGGTTGATGTATCGTTGGCAGGAAATGGCGTTACCCCGGAAATCTCGGTAAATCCATCGTTGCAAAATTTTGGCGATGTTAAAGTGCTGGAAAGCGTTTCGCAGAATTTTATCATTAGCAACGATGGCAATGCGGATTTAACGATCTCCGGGATCAGTGTTATTGGTTCGAATCCCGGTGATTTTACCATAACCGGCGGCGGCAATCTTGGTGTTTTAGCGCCGGGGCAAAACCAGGTCGTTTCAGTTAATTTTAGTCCGTTAAACGAAGGTCTTAAATCCGCCGCCCTGCGCATTGACAACAATGATCTTGATGAAAATCCTTTTGATGTAGCGCTTTCCGGAAATGGAACAGTTCCCGATATTTCGGTGATTCCCTCGCCGCATGATTACGGTGATGTCTTATTGGGCGAATCCGGTTCGCAAACCTTTGTCGTTTCCAACGTGGGAGCGGCGGCATTGGTCGTTTCTTCCACTGTTTTAAATGGGGCAAACGCTGCGGATTTTAACATCGATAGCGGTGGGGGGGCGTTTACCTTAGCGACCGGGGGCAGCCGGAATATAACCGTTCGATTTACACCCGCGGCATTGAGTCTTCGAACTGCTTCTCTGGACATTGCCAGCGATGATCCTGATGAAAGCAACTTCGGCGTTGCTCTCTCCGGAACCGGTGTCACTCCGGAAATTTCCGTTACGCCAACCTCGCATAATTACGGTGAAGTGCGGCTTGGCGCTTCCGCGCAGCAGACCTTTACCGTCAGCAATGTCGGAACCGCTGATTTGACGATTTCCGCAACTACGTTGTTTGGGTTAAATGCTGATCAATATTCGTTTGAAAGCGGCAATGGCGCATTTGTACTAACGCCAGGCAGCAGCCGGAATATTGTTATCAATTTTGCGCCGACAGCCCTGGGAACGCAGGATGCCGTTTTGATGATCGACAACAATGATCTCGATGAAAATCCCTTTGACATCCCATTAACCGGCACCGGTGTTACCCCGGAAATTGCAGTGAATCCGATTTCTCACGACTACGGTGATATTTTCGTTCAGGAATCGGCAGCGCAGACTTTTGTTATCAGCAACGAAGGAACAGCGGACTTGGCTGTATCAAATATCAAACTTATTGGCCGTGATGCCGGGGAGTTTGCGATTATCAGTGGTGGTGAACCGGTGATACTCGCACCCGGCGCCAATCAGGATGTAGTTGTTAATTTTGCGCCGCTATCGGAAGGCGTAAAATCCGCTACCCTGCAAATCAATAGTGATGATCTGGATGAAAGCCAATTTGATATTCCCTTAGCCGGAAATGCCATCACCCCGGAAATCGCTGTGAATCCAGGGGCGTTTGATTTCGGCGGGGTGAAGGTATTCTCCGTTGTTTCACAATCAGTTACTATCAAAAATGAAGGTTCGGCGGATTTGACGATTACCAGCATTAATATGCAGGGAGCGAATGCCGGAGAATTTTCCATTGCCTTCGGAGGTGAGCCGGGAATGCTTGTTCCTGGCGATAGCCAAACTGTAATCGTAAATTTTAACCCGCTTTCCCCCGGTGCAAAATCCGCCACGCTGCGAATCGAGAATAATGATCTGGATGAAAGCCAATTTGATGTATCGTTAGCCGGAACCGGAACAGTGCCGGATATTTCCGTGGCGCCGCAATCCTACAATTATGGTGATGTTTTGCTCAGCACTTCCGCATCACAAACCTTTGTTATTTCTAATGATGGACAGGCGGAATTAGTCATCACCGCCACTAATCTCACAGGTGCAAATGCCAGCGATTTTACGATTGAAAACGGCGGCCCGATAACATTAGCGCCGGGAGAAAACCAAAATATGATTGTTCATTTTACCCCGGCAGATTTAGGCAGTAGAACCGCCTCCGTGCAAATTGCCAGCGATGACCCGGATGAAAGCAATATCGAGATTCCCTTAAGCGGTAATGGCGTCACCCCGGAAATTGCTGTAAATCCGGCTTCTTTTGATTTCGGTGATGTTCGATTAAGCGCTTTTGCCGAACAGATTTTTACCGTTTCTAATAGCGGTACTGCCGATTTGTCGGTTACGGCAACCACCTTACTTGGTGCGAATGCCGGCGAGTTCTCGATTGCTGTCTCTTATACACATCTGACGCTGCCGACGAGCTTCTTGGTGTA
>CAXHHS010000859.1:0-3458 GCA_964015645.1 uncultured bacterium | reverse complement strand
GCCGCCTGACGAACAGAAGAATGACTATCTTTCAGCAGCGGAAGGATGCGATCCAAATCTTCCCGCGTTCCCAGGTTGCCGAAGGCGCTGACCGCCGCCTGACGAACAGAAGAATGACTATCTTTCAGCAGCGGAAGGATGCGATCCAAATCTTCCCGCGTTCCCAGGTTGCCGAAGGCGCTGACCGCCGCCTGACGAACAGAAGAATGACTATCTTTCAGCAGCGGAAGGATGCGATCCAAATCTTCCCGCGTTCCCAGGTTGCCGAAGGCGCTGACCGCCGCCTGACGAACAGAAGAATGACTATCTTTCAGCAGCGGAAGGATGCGATCCAAATCTTCCCGCGTTCCCAGGTTGCCGAAGGCGCTGACCGCCGCCTGACGAACAGAAGAATGACTATCTTTCAGCAGCGGAAGGATGCGATCCAAATCTTCCCGCGTTCCCAGGTTGCCGAAGGCGCTGACCGCCGCCTGACGCGCAGTTATAAAATCGGATGTTATAATCTTCGAAAGTATTTTTGCATAAAGTTTTTTCGGCAACGGTATTTCAATAAATAAAATGTAGAGTATAGACGGTGAGTGCGTCACCCTTTTTATATAATCCTGATAATGTATATTCAGGTTTCCTGCGAAAATTAAATTCTTATAAAAATCAATATTATCATTTTCTAATGGTAGTGCTTCCGGTATATTATGTTCAATCAAATAATGGGCATATCGACTAACATTTTCATCCTTTAAAGCTTTGATGGCTGGCCTTGAAACTGTTAACCGGCTATCTAACAGATAAGGCATCAGCATTTTATAGGCAGTATCTGTGGCAATTAATCCCAGGGTTTCTGCACAGGCAGCGGCTTCTTTAAATTTCCATTTTTTCCGGTATTTTAATGCCGGTACTGCCAGGTTACCGGCAGCAGCAATGGCAACTTTAGCCTGTTTATCTTTTGGCGGCACTAATTTGGCTACTTTTGTTTGAATTTCTTTTTGTAAGTTAGGAGAAACATGAGAGGCGGTTTCCAAACAGGCAAGCGCCAAAATAATCGTTGTGGGTTTACCTTTAGCAAGAATGCTTTTTATAAATTCTCCACCGCGATCCTGGGCTAAACCGGCTGCCAGAACAATCATCTCATGCCACTGGTCATCTTCGGTATGTTTCAGCAGCTCCGTCAGCTCCCCGGCGCCTACCGCAGCATAGGCCGCCAGGTATTCCTGGAAGGTGCGGTGGGCAAAATCGATCTCACCGGGCGCAATCTCCCGTAATAAACCGGTACGGGCAATAAAATATTCGCAGGCTTTTTCGGGATCGGCCTGCCCAATTTCACCGGGGTAAGATTCCAAACGGAATTTTATTGACTGCTGCATATCCGCTAAGTTTATAGCGGAAATCCCTTGCCGGATCATCGAATAAGCCAAATAGGCCATCAAATTTTTCTTTTGCAATAAGGTAAATTCAGGATATTCTCCCAAGTGCACATTTCTGAGCGGATCGCGGTCCAACAGCATTTCAACGCATTTATCGTATAATTCCAGGCGTTCTTTCGGCAAATGCATATTTCGGGAATAATTCATAGCGCAAATCATCGCACATAACAGGGGATTGACCGCCAACCGTTTTAATGGCGGAGAGTTTTGCAACGCCTTGTTCACATGGGCTTCAAATGCCTGTATATCGATTTCCGGTTTGCGGCTTTCCGGAATCGCCTGGTACACCGCTTTGTGCCAGTGGGCAATAAAATGGCTGAGATCATCATCCACCAAATCCTGCAATTCCAGTGTGCTAATTTCTTCCTCTACCAGCCAATCATGCCAGGTTTGCCATTCTTTTTTGTTGGAGGTATTTCTCACAGCGGTGGGGCGAGAAGTAAGAACGAAATAATTCTCTTTATATTGCGCTTTTAGGTTGGAAATCCATTTACGCGCCTCTTCCCGGCGGGATTGAGGAATCTCATCAATACCATCTATTAATATCAATCCTCGCCCATTTCTCAAAATTTGATTTGTCCAGCCATTTGGTGTTCCGCCTGCTACTGTTGGCGAGATCATGGAAACCCATTTTTCCGGCATGGGAAATTCGTCTTCCGCTTTCACTTTTCTCAGGGTTATTACAAAGGGAACCAGGTCTTCCCAGGTTCTCAACGTTTCTCCGGCAGTACGTTGGGCAATGTTGACAGCAATCCATTTAACTAACGTCGTTTTCCCGCTGCCGGCCTGGCCGATAATTAACATATTTTTACGAGTGGAGATCGCTTCTTCTACCCGCAAAGGCAGCGGCTCTGCTTCCTCTTCCTCATCAGTTGTAGCGGATTGGTCGTCGAGTTCAATAGCATTTAAGCTGATGTAAGCAACTGTTAGTTGGTGGCGTTTGGAGGCGCTTTCCAGATCGGCGCCAAATAGTTCCAGCACATCCAGTTCTCTCGCAACCGCCTGGCGGTAGTCTGCCTCAAACTCATCGGGAGTGGTTTGGTGGATGCGTTGCACGTTATCCAAAATATCGCGGATGAGCTTTTCCTGGTTTTTCAAACGTTCCAGGATTTCGGAAAAATTAGCAGTGGTAAAAGAGGGCAGTACTTCCACAATGTTGATAATATATTGGGCGGATAATTTAACCGCTTGGCGGTAAAGGCTGGCAGCAGCTTCGGAAAAATGTTCAGTTACTTGTAAAAAGTTTTCCAGTAAATCCTTGCTTAAAATGTCGGGACTATTGTCTAATTCCGTTAATCGTTTGGAAGAGATGGGATAATTCGATAATCTTTCTGCCAATGCCTCGGCAACAGCAACCTGATCATTCTCCGGTAGGTTGGTATTCTCAAAAACCGGCAATAGTCGTTTGATCACCTCGTTGGCCAAGCGATTAAATTCAATTTCTACTTCGCTGGCTAACATTTCATCTTCAAGACGCGCAGTTAAAATATCAATCAATCCCCCGGTAACTGCTTTTGTAATCGGATCGGGAAAAATAACCCCCAGCACTGCTTTAGCAACTGCCGGTTTAGTTTTGTTTAGGAGGATTTTTTTCAGGCTCATTATGATAAAAATTGATTATTAAAATTTTGTTTGCGAGTCAAATATAAAACATGCACAAAGTAAAAACCAGTGGCTCGCGAGAAAAAGAAAACCCAACGGATTTAATTTAATAATCTATTGGGTTTTAAATCAATCGGTATAAAGCTGTTTTTATTGAAGTTATAATTATAGCAATAATTTCATCAATAACTCCGAAATCCAAAATCCAAAATCCGAAATCGACTCATTCATATCGAAGTGCATCCACCGGGTTGGCTAACGCTGCTCGAATTGCCTGGTAGCTAATGGTTAACAGGGCGATGAGGAATGCCAGAATACCGGCGAACAAAAAGGTTCGCAAATCCATATCGGCGCGGTAGGCAAAATCTTGCAACCAGCGATTAAGGGCGTAATAGGCAACCTGTCTCTTATACACATCTCCGAGCCCACGAGACT
>CAXHHS010000858.1:0-3465 GCA_964015645.1 uncultured bacterium | reverse complement strand
GATAAAGCTCTTGCCTGTTCCGAAGCTGCTGCGGCTTCAGATTCCCTCGCCGCGCTTAAGGCGAAAATGGGACTTGCCGGTGGTGGAACGCAATAGCTAAAAGTAGGCAGTAGGCAGTAGGCAAGTAAGCAATATGCCTACTGCCCTTTTTAAATCGATTTCTTGAACTTCCTCAACAATTTCGAAAAATGGCCTTCATCAAATAATTCCTACCATTGATTTTTAACATTCGTTTATTTTATCTTTACACCGACCAAATAAAACTAACGGAGGTTGTAATGTTGAAAAAAATCCTGGGTGTTATCCTGGTAATTGCGATGCTGTTTTTAATGATTGGCTGCTCGGCATCCAATAAAACGAAGGGCGCGATTATTGGCGCAGGAGCCGGTGCCGGCGCTGGTGCTTTAATTGGAAAAGCGGCTGGAAATACTTTGATCGGCGCTATTGTGGGTGCGGCTGTTGGCGGTGCTGCCGGTGCTTATATTGGCAATTACATGGATAAACAGGCAAAAGAAATTGAACAGGATATTCAAGGCGCCAAAGTTGAGCGCGTCGGGGAAGGCATCAAAATTACCTTTGACTCCGGTTTGCTGTTCGAAGTGAACAAATCGGACTTAAATGCGACGAGTAAACAGAACCTTGCCGAACTTGCGCGAATTTTAAATAAGTACGAAGATACCGACGTGCTCATCGAAGGCCATACCGATGATACCGGTTCGGAAGATTACAACTTGCAGCTTTCCCAGAGACGGGCATCGACGGTATCTAGTTATCTCGCTACGCAGAACGTTAGCCCGGTGCGTTTTACCAACGTCGGCTACGGTGAAACGCAACCGATTGTCGTTAATGATACCCCCGAAAACCGCGCCCAAAACCGCCGTGTAGACATTGCTATTATGGCCAACGATAAACTGAAAAAAATTGCCAAACAAAAAGCGGGGTGATTGATCGGTAGCAGCAGGCAGCAGCAGTGGCAATCGTTATTTCCGTTGCTTACTGTCCACCCCTAATCCTTCAACCTTCATCTTTATTCTAATGTCTCTATTCGAAACCTACCTCAAACTTGGCTTTAACCATATCTCCGATCTAAACGCCTATGATCATATTCTGTTTATTGTTGCCTTATGTGCCGTGTATGAAATCCACCAATGGCGACATTTGCTGGTTCTGGTTACGGCCTTCACTATCGGCCATTCGATTACGCTGGCGTTAGCCACGTTGGGCGTGATTATTATACCCACAAACATCGTAGAATTTCTGATCCCGGTAACCATTCTTTTAACAGCCCTGTTTAATATTTTCGAACATGCCGAAGCGCTTGATAAAGGCGCAATTCGTAAAAACTATTTTATAGCGTTATTTTTTGGAATGATTCACGGGATGGGGTTTTCCAACTATCTGCGCGCATTATTAGGCGATGAGGAGAGTCTTATCGCGCCGCTGTTTGCCTTCAACATCGGTTTGGAGTTAGGGCAGTTGCTGATTGTCGCTTGTATTTTCGCCGCGGCATTTTTGGTGCTGAATGTGTTTAAAGCGAAACATCGCGAATGGAATCTATTTGTCTCCGGGGCGGCGGCCGGTATTTCTATTATTTTGATGCAGCAGGCTTTGTAACACAAGTTTTCAACTTGTGCGCACATAATCCACAAGTTAAAAACTTGTGTTACTGCACTTTCTTCCATCGTCCATTCAATTTTACATCGACCGGAGAGTTTTGAATAAAATGATCAATCACTGCATCACGAAGCAGCGTGCCGTGAAAATCAACTTCCGTGCGATTAATGTCTTTTAACATGCTGAGACCGGAGTTACCTTCCAATAAATAATCCGTAGTCGCGATGCGATATACTTTTTCCGGTTCCAATGACGCTCCGCCAATCTCGACAGACACCACTCGCTGCCCATCCGGTAAATTCTTATTAAACAACACTTTCGCGCCGCCAACGGAAAGCCCGCGCCCGCCGCCGGAGAGCTTGCGTTCCAAAATTGCTTTGATGAAATTCCCATCTGCCTTAAAGCTGACAATTTCGTTTCCAAACGGCAGCACCTTAAACACCTCTTCCCGCGTTACCGGCCCGGATTTGATATCCGCGCGAATGCCACCGAAATTCATAAAGGAAAAATCCGCGCCGGTGCGCTGGCAAAGTATATCGCACAACAGATTATTCAGCGGCGCTTCGCCAATACTGGATCGCACCAAAAAGATACGCGCCTCCCCAATCACCTGCTGAAAATCCTGCTCGTACAACGCTTGCTGCTGTTTAACAAAATTTAGAATGGTGCTATCCGGCCAAAACTGGTCTTGCTGCAACAGAATCAGGGAATTTTGGTCGGCGGCAAACTCGAACTCGGCGATAGATCGTGTGGGAGAATGAATGAGAACATCCAGCCAGCCTAAGTTGCCGCCGTTCGCATAATTCTGCAAGCAAATGGTGTGGTTTACCGGGTCTACCCACGGTTTTTGGTATCCCTTGTGCATGTGCCCGCCCAACAAAATATCGATTCCCTTTACGAACCGGGCAATTTCCATCGCGTTGACCGGTTCGGTTTGCAGCGCGCCCTCGCGAGTTTGATTTCGCAAATTCTCGTAGCCTTCTTGCGGATCGTAAGGAAGACCGACGTGTACCAGAACTACCACTAAATCGACGCCTTCGCTGCGCAACTCGTCAACAGCGGTTTGCAGCGCGGGAATTTCGTGGCGAAATTCCAGGCCGAGAATGTTTTCGGAAAAGCTCATGTGTTCGGTACCAATGGTAATCGCGCCGGTTATCCCGATTTTAACCCCGGCTTTTTCCGTAATCGCCCACGGTTTTACCCACGGCCAGCGTTCGCCGGTTTGCTGATCGTAAATATTCGCCGCCACCCAGGGGAATTTGGAGGCTTTTATCATTTCGATGAGGTTATCCTTGCCGAGATCAAAATCGTGGTTACCGGGAACAACGGCGTCATATTCCAACAGGTTCATGTATTCCACAACCGCCAGGCCTTTGGAAAGCGTTCCCACCAGCGTTCCCTGGAAGGTGTCTCCGCCGTCGATCAATAATGTGGATGCGCCTTGCATCTGCGCTTTCTTACGCGCATCGCGGATAATGGCGGCAGCGGATGCACCGGCACCGAGCACCGGGGGAAACTCCGGGTTTAAAAACTCCGCTTTTTGCGGGATGATGCCACCATGAATATCGTTGGTAAAAAAGACTGTCAGACGCTGTAAATCTTCGTTATCTTTGGCGTAAAATGTGAGGGGAATTATAATCGCGCTGAAAAAGAAGATAAAGGATTTCATCTTTTGCTCCCAATACGCTTTAAAATCGTTTATGATAAGCAAAAGAAGTTAGTAAAAAACGAATCGTTGCGAAAGAGATTTTAGTAACTTTTCAGCCCACGAAATACACTAAATAAACTAAAATTTTGGCGCAGTTCAAGTTAGCTTGACAATTTAAGTTGCCCATAGGCCATTGATGTCTC
>CAXHHS010000857.1:0-3470 GCA_964015645.1 uncultured bacterium | reverse complement strand
ATTTTGGACTTTTGACAAAAGTGCCCTAAGTCGTTAAAAAACAACAGGTCAACGCTGCAACAAGAAGTCTATAAAAAACAACAACTTAAGCCCAAAGTGTCAAAAGTCCAAAACATTGAAACTTCGAAATTCAATACCGGTTTTATTTTGCCCAATTTTCGATTTTTAATCGTGAGATTCTTTTAAAATGATTGGTGTTATTTGTTACTAAAATCAGGTTGCTTGCCAATGCTACTGATGCGATCATAATGTCAGCGTCTGGAATTATATTTCCGCTTTTGCTCAAATCAGCCTTTACTTTACCGAAATTTTCAGCAGCAATTTCATCAAAATGTACCGTTGCTATTGTTTCTGATACTTTATGAGCATTTTTTATATTCTTCCTGATATACTCTGAATTATAAGCTCCAAAGTAAAGTTCAGCCTTTGAAATAATCGAAAACCCAATATTTTCTAAACCAACGGAAACTGCTTTTTCTTCAATCTTTTCATTTCCTTTTAACCAATAAATAATCGTATCAGTATCGAGAAGATATTTCATAATTTTATGTCTCTACCTTCTGAGCGTGATAAAATAATCTCATTGACAATTTCATCGGCTGAACGGCTATCTTGCCAAATACCACATAGACCTGATTTTTTCAGAGTTTTATCAGAAATCATAATTCTGACCTTCATACCTTCTGGCAACTTGATTGGCTTATCTAAAATGATAACGTTATCTTTAACATGGCCTGAGAGTACCATTTTTTCTCCAATTCACTTTTAACTTCATTTTTCAAATTTATACAATTTAAAGTGGCTGAATTACAGGAGGTGCTACGTCCTCAGTTTATATTATATAGTTAGATTGGAATATTGGAATTTTTGTATAGAATTTTTTTACCTCTCTAATTTCTTCCAATACCTTTTTGAAATATACTATTAGGGCAACTAACCCCAAAAGCAATAAGGCCGCAGCTATAGTCTGCATCAGAAAAAATGTCTTTTGTATATCTTCAAAACTAGGATTATCTCGTGGAGAGGAATAAAATGACGGATCGGTAATTGCACCAACTACAAAGAGCGCTAAAATTACAAAACCCAATATGAGAACTGCTGGAATAACGAGTGAAGGAAATTCATCAATAGCATCATTAATTCGCTCAAAATAATATTTCATTTTTTATAGCTCCCTGTTTTATTGTGACCAAGTGTGAACTTTGAAGTTCTTTTTTATCGGGCTTTTTTAATGTATGACTACTGTTTTATCCACTTCGGTAATTGCATATACAATTCGCCAACTACCCAAGCGAAACCACTAAATTTGAACCCCTACTTCCGGCCAATCCGGTATATCCAATTTCTTGCTTTTGGAGGAGCGAGGTTCTGTGGCTAAGTCCTCAATAACTCGTTTCACGCGTTGGCGCATATTGCCGGGCAATTTTTTTATTTCCTTCCAGGTTTCGGGAATTACACACACATTATATCGCTGGCTCACCCCAATTCCTCTTTAACATCATCCCAATTAAGCCAGCCAGCCTTTTTTCGATCACCCCCTGCTGCTTTAAGGATGGCAAAGACTTATTTTGCAATCTGTAAATCTTCTAATTTTTCCAGCCATTCAATTAAAGTTTCCCAATCTTCGAGGCTTAGAACGGCTAATCGTTTGCCTTTCACTGTTACATATTGAACTGATTGTAATACCTCCAGGCCAGTCATTGAATTTTCTCCGGTCTTATCCCAAACTTAATTAAATGATTAAAAATAAACTTATTTTATCCTTCGAACAATCACAATTCCGTTTTAATCTCAAGATTCTTTAACAGCCTGCTTAAATAAGCCGGTTGAATATTCAAAATTTCCGCAGCATCTTTTTTAATACCGCCGGTGTGGGCTAACACTTTGGCAAGGTAGCGCTGTTTTAGCTCAAAAATTGCTTCTTCCCAGGGGCGCGGCTGAAAAAGTTGGTCGTCAAAGTCCAGCGGTGTTTCCAAAAACGGGAAATCGGTTTTCGAAAGCTCTTGCGATTTGCAAAGTACCACGGCGCGCTCAATCGTATTTTCCAACTCCCGAATATTTCCCGGCCAGGTGTAATTTTCCAGATGGGCGATGGCTTCCGGGTTAAACCCACCAATCCGCTTTTTGTATCGTGTTTTGGCTTGCTCTAAAAAGTGATTTGCCAGGATGGCAATGTCTTCTTTCCGCTCCCGCAGTGGCGGTAAGGGAATGTTGACAACATTTAAACGGTAATACAAATCCTGCCGAAACTCTCCGGTTTTTACCTGTTCTTGCAAATCTTCGTTGGTCGCAGCGATAATGCGCACATCGACTTTTTTTGTCCGGCTGCTGCCCAATGGGCGAATTTCACCCTCCTGAATGGCGCGGAGAAATTTGACCTGGATTTCCGGGGGCATATTTCCGATTTCATCCAAAAAAAGCGTACCGCCATCAGCTTCTTCGAATAATCCTTTATGGTCACGATTAGCGCCGGTGAATGCGCCTTTCATGTAACCGAAAAGCTCACTTTCCAAAAGATTTGCCGGAAGTGCGCCGCAATCGACGGCAACAAACGCGGCATCTTTATGCGGGCCGCTGTAATGGATTGCGCGGGCAATGCGCTCTTTCCCGGTGCCGCTTTCGCCTTGAATTAATGCCCTAACATCAGTAGGAATAATACTTTCCAGTAAAGAAAAAACCGCCTGCATTTTAGGGCTGCGGCCGATGATGCCCTGAAATTCATACTTATCGCGAATCTGTTTTTTGAGGCGGATGGTTTCTTCAAACAAGGTTTCGTGAAGGCGGGCGTTGGCAATAAATTGGGCGCATTGCGGCACTAACAGCTTCATTAGTTGTAGATGGTTTTCCTGAAAAAGCTTCCCGGTTTTCTGGGTAATAAGATTGATAACGCCAATCATTTTCTCATGCTGAACCAGCGGTACGGCCATCACCGACGTAATATCGCGATGGCGAGGCAGCACATTATCTTCGCCAAAAGTTTCATTCAAATCCTGCGAAAGCAGCGCTTGATTGTTCCGGGAAACCCACCCGACCAGCAACTTGTTCAAATAGCTGTCTAATTTTTCATCGCTTGCTTCTCCTTCCCGAATCAGCGTCAGTGCTTCATTCCGCTTTGGCGAGCCAATAAGCGAAATCGAGGCTTGATCCGCATTACAAAGCTCCATTGCGCCCTGCGTAATGCGTTGTATGGTTTCATCCACATTCATAGTGGAAAAGATATTTCCCAGAATCGTATTCAGTCGTTCGAATTCTTGTATTTGTTTTTCCTGCAGCTGGACTGTTTCTAACAGTTTCGCGGTATCTTTGATTTGCGATGATTGCATGGGTTTCCTTCTCGTTTTTTAACAAACGGAGTGTCAAACTTCAGTTTGCCATAGAATGTTTGTGAATGCCAAGCTGAAGCTTGACACTCCTAATCAAATCCTATTTTCTTCATTAGTGCAACATACCGCGTATGAGAATGAAAATTT
>CAXHHS010000856.1:0-3473 GCA_964015645.1 uncultured bacterium | reverse complement strand
TTCTTTCATTTCGAGTAAATCCTTTATTCACAGCAACAATTATAAAGAAAATACTCAATTTTCTTTCAGAATAAAAGAAATTCTCTCCAATTTACCATCAATATTATTTCGCGGTTCGACATCCAAAATTTTGCATAGCAAGGGATAAACGTCGATGCTGCGAACAGTGCCTGTTTGATAGCTTTTTTTGAAGGCGGGACCGATTGCATAAAAAATACCGTGCATATCGCGATGGTGATTATCATACCCGTGATTACCGCCTGTGCCGGGGTTTTGCCACAACCAATTTGCTGAACTGCCGGTCTCCACACTCCACCCGATATCCGCTATTAAAAAAATTGGCGCAATAAACGGATTTCTGGAAAAATGAAAATGCTTTGGAATTTCATCGCGGTAATAAACCTTAAAGTGTTTCATCGCACTTTTTAAGGTTTGATATATCTCCTCTTCCTGCGTTGCGCTATCCGGCCATATCATCATAAAAGGACCGTTGCCGACAAAACGGCATGAATAATCGCTTAATATCTTTTCGATGTTAACAATCCTTTCCGTATTCACTTCTGTCATACCGTGGTCAGAAACGACGATAATATTGGTTTTCGCAACCATATTTATTTGTTGCAATCCATCGAAAAGTAATCCAAGCATTTTATCCATTAATTTGATACTTGCATTTACCTCCGGCGAGTTTGGCCCAAAGGTATGGCCTTTGCTATCGGCTTCGTGAAAATACATTGTAATAAAATGCGGTCGTTTATCTTCCGGCAGTTGCAGCCAGTTAAGCACTCCTTCAACTCGCTGCTCGTACGGGCGGTTATGATCGTATTCTTCCCGGTAAAAGGGCCGGCGGTGTGGTTCGGGCAATTCCGAACCAGGCCAAAAATAGCTGGCAGTAATAACCCCCTGCCGGGCAGCGGTTTCCCAAAATGCTTCTCCGAGGTACCATTTGCTATCACGGGCTGCTTTTGAATTACCGATTCGGTAGCGATCCCCACTAAACGGGTCGATAAAATCGTTGAGAATAATTCCGTGATTTTCGGGATACAATCCGGTTATTAGCGAAATATGATTCGGAAATGTTTTACTTGGGTAAACCGGCTCCCGTGAAATTGCAGAAACGCCGTTTTTACGACTCTGATCAAAATTAGGTGTAATACCGCGGTTGGGATAATCCCAACGAAAGCCATCGAAGGAGATGAGAATGAGGTAGGGTTTTTCTTTTCCTTTCATGATTGAAAGGGAGAATGTAAGTAAAACAACCAAAATTGGGAAAAGTGATTTTTTACACAGCGGGTTTTTCCTCCATTGATTGGGTTATATGAAAAAGGCTCCTACAAGGAGCCTTTTTCATAGCCACTACTACTTGCATTTAATTGAAAAAGTAGCGTAAGCCAAATGTCATTCTCCAACGAGAATCAAGACCGTCAATATCAAAGCTATCTCGCCCTACTTCATCCTCTCTAAACGTGAATTGAGGCGTTGTGCCATCTGCTGCATATCCTTCAAACTGGTAAAGAAAATAGTGGTTAAAATCACCGGGAACATCGTATACGGTACCCCAGCTGCTATTCAAGAGATTCGCTATATTTGCGACATCCAATGAGAGTTGAATTCGATGAAGCTGGCCACCTGCCCTTATACCGAAATCCTGGCGAACGGCAAAATCAAAGAGAGCTGTAAACGGAGCCCATGCGCCATTCTTTTCGGCATAACCTCCCCTATTATTTTTCAGATATGAATCATCTTCGATAAATGCATCCAGGCGGGCCCATTGCTGCGCAGCCGTTACAGTCTGGCCATCGCTGTCATAATCAATAAGATTGATATCTGATGACGATTCGGGAATGTATACTAAACCCCGGTTTCTGCTGGTACTGCCTGTTTCATTATTTAAGTTTCGTGCGCTTCTGCCCGAAATTACATAAGAAAAAGGAATTCCTGACTGGCCATTAAAAAACACTGAAACTGTTGTAGCCGTAGCTCGATTTGCGGTCCAGTTATGCCGGTAACTCAATGAAGATAGAATCCTGTGGCCAACTGCAAAATCAGTACGGCCAAAAACGGGATTATTTCTACCGTTGATATTCACCTGGCCTCTCCATTGCGATGAGTTTTGTGAAGAGGTTCCTTCACTCAATGCTTTTGCATCGCCATAGGAGTATGACAGGGTGGTATTTAAACCAAAATCGAAATTCTTAGCTAATGAAAGGCTCAGGTTATAACCATACCCTTTAGAAGTATTGGAAGCCAGGTAAACGGCGCTGTATGTTGGATCTATACTGGTTCTGGTAAAAACGTCTCTTGTATCCGGCGAACCTGTCCATGAGAAACCAACGGTTGGATCAGAGTTAATATTGGTATATTGGATGTTATTAACTGTTTTTGTATAGAGAAATTCTGCAGTTGAATAAATTCCATTCGGTAGTTGAAAATCAACCGCCAGGTTTGTTCTGAATATTTGGGGATACTTAAAATCTTTGGTAAAAAGATCAGCCTGGCCGGAGGGAACAGTAAAGTTCGGATTGGTATATTGATTTTGAATATCGGGACGGAATAGTACCGGACCTGCAATATTACCCTCATTTACACCTCCCAGCGTCAAGCCATTGTTATTGAACATTGCGCCTGGCCAGACAAATGGAATTCGGCTGGTAAAGAGGCCTGCCCCTCCTCGAACTATGGTTCGACTATTACCATTGACATCATAATTAAAGCCCAAACGGGGTGAAATCATTATTTGTCCCTCTGGCGCCTTCCCTGCAACCGCATCTTGAGCAATGGGATATGCTGCTGCCATGAGAGGCAAAGCTGTATTGTTGAGATAGGTATCTTCAACCGGATCGGAGGTAATAATCGGAACATCAACTCTCAGCCCACCTGTAACTCTCAATTTGGGACTTGCTGACCATTGATCCTGAACGTATAAACCGAGTTGCATCGCATTAAAGTCGGCTGCAGCTGCGCTTCCGTCTCCGGTAATATTATCCACCAGGGAATATGACCTGTCATACTCATCTGCAGGTTCGCCGTTTATAAAATCGTCTATACTGGCATAACGATATGTACCAAAGTTCTGACGTATAAACAGGTTATAAATGTCATAAAACTCGTTGTGTGTTCCGATTGTAATCGTATGTTTGCCGCGGTATAGATTAAAATTGTTTGTAATCGAAAAAATGTTTTGGTCCAATCCGTTTGCTGTAGAAAACTGTTCGGAGCCAAGTTCAATCTGGCCACTATTCTCGTCATCTATGATAACATAGGGGAAATCACCTCCAAGAGGATCTCTGTCATCACGAACAGTCACATAACTTAAAATTAAGTTATTTGAATAGGCTGAACCGAATAGCGAATTTAATTCCAATGCTGTGGAATTGGTAGTCGTCGGGAAGAAGACCCCATTATTAGAAAAGTTAATGGTATTACTACTTCCCTCTTCACGATCAAATTGCTCTCCCTTTGTATACTGATGG
>CAXHHS010000855.1:0-3490 GCA_964015645.1 uncultured bacterium | reverse complement strand
AATTTATGGCGCAGTTTTACCGCGATTTCCCGAAAGCGCGAAAAGTCATTTCGCAAGCGATGCGGCTGTTTTTGGTAGAGGAAACGCTAAAAAGCACCGTTGAGACGCTGCGTTTTTTTTCCGGATCCAGCATCAAACGCAAAGGGTTGATTACCAAAGTTGATGCCCTTATCAACGAACTGCGCGAATACGGTTATTCATCGAATGAATTGCTAAAAGGGTTGGAAGGCGAAGATGAACGCATCCACGATTTTGCCTTGCTGATCGAAAAGTTCGATGAGTCCCTCGGCGACCGCTTAATCGACGAAGCCGGGGCCGTGCAAGAAGCGCTAAAGCGCCTGGATGAAGAAGGCCATGTTTGGCGAGAAAAATTTCCGAATATCAAAATGATTTACATGAGCGGTTACGGGCTTTTTAGCCGCCCGATGATTCGCTTTTTTGAGCTGCTACGCAATGTCTGCTCTATCAAAATCAAGCTGGATTATATTCCTAATTTTCCCCAAATGTTTAGCCATCCGGAAGAAGCTTTTGAGAAATTGGAAGCACTGAATCCCATCGTTATCCAAGATAAGAAACCGGATGCCTGGGAAACGCAGCTTTTTCGGCGAAAATCTTTGCCGGAAAAATTGGATTTGAATAAAAATGTGTTGATTCAGCCCGCCAATAATCGCGCGCAGGAAGTCGCGTTTATTGCCAATTACGTTAAACGGCTGCACCATGAGTTGAATATTCCCCTGCATGAAATCGGTATCACATTTCCCTCCCTGGAACAATACGCTCCGTTGATTCATGAGATTTTTCCGCAATACGGCCTTCCGGATAACGGATTGCCGTATAATCTTTCCACCGGGTTTCAACTGAGCCAATCGCCGTTGATTCGCAGTTTTATGTTAGCGCTGGAAACCGGGGTGCAGGGCTACGAAGTTCGAAAATTACTGCAATTGCTCAGCTCGCCCTTTTTTAAACTGCCGAAAGAACAACAGGTTGATTTAACAATCGTTAAACAGCTTGCCCGCGAATTACGCCTGACGCACTTTCGAAAGAATTGGGTCAAAAAATTAGAAAATCGATTGGAATACCTGCGCCGGCAAAAAGACGAAGCCGTAGATGAAGATGAATTCGAATTGCAAAAAATTGCCGAAAAAATTCAAGCATTTGAAACCACCCGAGACCGGCTGCAATCCATTCTAAAAACGCTGCAAACGCTGGAAAAGAAACAATTGGTGAAAGACTTTCGCCAGCGCTACTTGCAGGTGCTTACGGATTTCGGTGTCCTCAATTGGTATAAAGATGAAAATTCTCATCTCACACCTATCGAAAAAGAACGCGAATACCGCGCGTTTAACCGCTTTATGAAAGTGTTAGACCAGTTTAGCTGGATTGTTTCTAACCTGCATGGCAATCAGAAGCTTAACTTAAAAGAATTTCAGCAGTATATGAGTTTGCTGGTATCGCAAGCGGTTTATAATGTGCGGGAATGGGCCAATTACGGCTTGCAAATTATGCCGCGCCTGGAGGTGCTTTCCGTTCAGCCAAAAGTGCTTATTTTCGGTGGAATGGTAGAGGGCGATTTTCCCCGGCCCTTTACCCAGGATGTTTTTTTTCACGATGACGAACGCCAGCAGCTTGGCCTGGCAGCGACAGAAGATTTGTTAGCGCAAGACCGCTACCTGTTTTACCAAATTCTCAGCAGTAAATCGAAACGATTGGTGTTTACTTATCCACGATTTCAAAAAGAAGCGGCGTTGGTGCCTTCTAATTTTCTGGATGTACTCTCGGATCAAACTAATGTTCGCTGGCGAGATGAAAGCCCCTCACGGCGATTTTTACAAAACCAGCGAGAATTGCTGGAACAGGTTGCGCGAAATATTCCCGGCGGCGTTCAGCAGAGTGAAATGATTAGCCTGCGACGGTGGATACAATTAAACGACTATCAACCGCAGCAAATGGAAAACCTTGGATTTTGGATCGAGCGTATTCGCACCGGCTATTCCAAACACAAGCGCAATGTGTTTAATGAATATGAAGGCATGCTGCGCAATTACCCGGAAATTGTTGCCCAATTGCATAAGCAATACAGCGACGCCCAATTTTCCATCACCCGCCTGGAAACATTCGCGTTTTGCCCGATTAAGTTTTTCTTCAAATATGCCCTTAAAATTGAAGAAGCAGAAGAGTTGGAAACCGGCTTAACGCCGTTGGAACGCGGGGAGTTGATTCATCGCACCTTGTTTCGGTTTTATAGCGAACTTCGCGAAAAGAACCGCCACCAGGTTCCCTGGGAAGCGGCGGCATTGCTGCATAAAATTGCCGAGGATGAATTTTCCCGCCTGCCGTTCGAAGGCATTTTATTCGACCTGGAGCGGGAGAAATTTTTTGGCACGGAGTCTCGCGTGGGCATGTGGGATGTTTTTCTGAAAAATGAAGAAACCTATATTAAAGACCTGGGTGTTACACCGTCTTATTTCGAAGCCGCATTTGGCCGCGCCGGCAGCAAAGCGGATCAGGATAAATTGATATCGCGAGATGAGCCGATTGCAATTTTGAACGATGGTAAAGAATTAAAAATCACCGGCAAAGTTGACCGCATCGATTTGACTGAAAACAATGAAGCTATTTTGTTAGATTACAAAACCGGGGCAAAATCGGTAAATGTAAAAGATGTTGTTCGCGGAACCGAACTGCAATTAGCAGTTTACGCTGTCATTTTACCGCAACTGCTCCGCGATGTTCAATCGGTAAAAAACATTGAGCCGGTGATGACAACGATCTATCAAGTAAAAGACGCCGAGAACTGCCGCCAAAAGCCGATTATGTTTGACCGCAACGCCGGATTAAATATGCCGTTACGCGGTTTTGCGCCGCTGCCGCATAAAGCCATCACAGATGATGATGAAAATCAATTAACGTTTGATGACGTGCTGGAAAGATCCAAAGCTCATGTTTTCGATTACGTTGAGCGCATCCAAAACGGAGAGTTCCGCCACACCCGCTACCCGGAAGAGCCGCCCTGCCGCGATTTTTGCGAATTCCGGCGGATATGCCGGAAGGATGTGCAGAAACTGCTTCTACAAAGCGAATAACGCAAGTTTGTAAGAGTGACATATTCGTAAAGAATATTTGGGAGGTTTTGGAGTGTAGTCTCGGTAGGGACGAATGAGAATAGCCCGCCAATTCATTGGCGGGACGAAAAATTCATGCATCTCTGCCAGTCCCGTCAGGGCTACGGTTTATACACAAGTTTACAAAACTTGATAAATTTGAAACCCCAACGCTGAAAGCGTTAAACACCATAGCCCAGGGTAAGCGCCATCGGCGCGCCACCCTGGGTTATGAAATTCCATATAAAATCAACCCTGAAGGGGTTGTACAATTCACGATTGTTTTGTTGCACCCCTTCAGGGTGCGGTTAGGTTGTATGATTTGTCCCAGGGTGCTATGGTTTATACACATCTTTACAGGCATTATATTAGGAATAAAGGCATGGAAA
>CAXHHS010000854.1:0-3497 GCA_964015645.1 uncultured bacterium | reverse complement strand
TCCGTATTCTCATTAACACCGCGCTTCAGCGCGGTGAATTTAACAGAGGAAAGAATAACCGGGAAACCGTTTTAACGGTTTCCCAACTAGCAACACAGCCGAAACGCAAAAGAGCAACAGTATGGAACTAAAACCCTTTCAAAGGAACGTCCTTCAGGATCTGGAAACCTACCTGCAATATGTGCAGGAAGATAAAGACTACAAAACTGCCTTCGAGCGTTACTGGGGGGACCGCATTGGCCCTTACAATCCCATCGAAAGCACTGGAATGAAACCTTACCAGGATAATGTGAAAGGCGCAGTACACGCTTGCATTAAAGTTCCGACTGCCGGAGGCAAAACCTTTATCGCCTGCAACGCCCTCAAAACTTTATTCGACGCTTTCGACAGCCGCAAATCGCAAGCGGTCGTTTGGCTGGTACCGTGGTCGAATTTGCTAGATCAAACCTACAACAATCTTTCCGATCCTGAACATCCCTATCGCCAAAAGCTCAACACCCTTTTTAATCATAAGGTAGAAGTTTATAAAAAAGAAGACTTGCTGCAAGGCTCCAACTTTAATCCCACGGTGGTTCGAGAGCAGTTGAGTATTTTTGTGTTAAGTTTTGCCAGCCTGCGCGCCCGTAAAAAAGAAGACCGTAAAGTGTTCGAGGAAAACGGGCAATTAGCGCAGTTTACACAAACCTATTCCGGCGATGGTCATATTTTAGAAGGTGTTGATGAAACCGCTTTGATCAACGTGATCCGCAGCCTCCACCCGGTAGTAATTGTGGATGAAAGCCATAATGCGGAAAGCGAGCTGAGTGTGGATATGCTTAATAATCTTAACCCCGCTTTTATTCTGGATTTAACCGCCACACCGAAAGATAACAGCAATATTATCAGTCTGGTTAGCGCTATTGAGTTAAAAAAAGAACACATGGTAAAACTGCCGGTTATCGTTTATAATCAACATGACAAAACGGAAGTAGTCAACAATGCGTTACACTTGCAGCGCAAGCTGGAAACCCTGGCTAGTGCAGAGCGGGAAAATGGCGGCAGGTACATCCGCCCAATCGTATTATTCCAGGCACAGCCGAGAACAAAAGATGACAATGTTACTTTCGAAAAGATAAAACAATGGCTGCTGGATTTAAACATTCCCGAAGCGCACATCAAAATTAAAACCGCCAATAAAAACGAACTCAAAGATGTCGATTTGATGGCAGAAGATTGCCCGGTGCGCTATATTATCACCATCAACGCTTTAAAGGAAGGCTGGGATTGCCCGTTTGCCTACATTCTGGCCTCGCTTGCAGATAAAACTTCCGTCGTAGATGTGGAGCAGATTCTAGGCCGGGTGCTGCGGCAGCCCTATGTACAAAAACACGATACGCCGCTCTTAAACCTTTCCTACGTTTTGACAGCATCTTCCAAATTTTATGATACACTGCAAAATATTATCAAAGGGTTGCAGGAAGCCGGTTTTAGCGAACACGATTATCGCAAAAAAGATTTACAGGAAGAATTACCTACGACGAAGGCAAGCGAACAGCCGGATCCTTTGGCGGAACTGGCCTTTGGCCCGGATGAACCGGAATCGCTTGCGACGGAGACAGAAGACGATATTGACAGAAGCCGCATTCATTTTAATTCCGGCGATTTAGCGGATTTCGATACAACCGGAAATAAGATTCTTGAAGATATTGAACAGACCGCGATTGAAGAGAGCGATGCATTTGAGGAAAAATTAAAACAACAAATCGATACCAGCGATCCTTTTTTTAACGAATTACCGGGGACAATCGTGAAACAATATCGCATTAAAGAAATATTTGAAGCGGAAGCCTCAAGAATTGCGCTGCCGCAATTCTTTTTGGAGGTTCCCAAAAACACCCTTTTCGAAACCGGTGATGGCCTGGTGCCGCTAGGCCGGGAAACGCTGTTAGAAGGATTTAAACTCAGCACCCAGAATACAGAAATCAATTTTGATACATTGGATAGCGAACTTTACAAAGTGGATTTGGAAAAAACCCGCGGAAAAGAGTATGTGCCCAAATTCATGAAATTAGACAACGCCCGCGTTAAAGATCCACTTGTTGAGTACATTGTTTCCGCACCAAAGGAAAGACAGATTAAGGAGATCGCTCATCAGTTCATTCAAATTATCGGAAATATGGCTCCCATTCCCGATCAGGAAATTAAAGCCTACATCAAGCGAATTCTTGAAGGAATGACAAACGATCAATTGATGGATTGTTTCGCACGGAAGTATTCATACAAGGATAAGATTAAACAAAAAATCCGCGTCCTGGCAGACGACTATGCCGAAAAGGAATTTTTCAAGAAGATTGATACCGGAAAGATCAAAGTGCAATCCGGTTACAAACTCCCGAAAATTATCGTGCCGGGAAAATTAGGCCCGGATATTATGAAATCGCTGTACGAACGCGAGGCGAATATGAACCGCTTCGAAGAAAAGGTTATAGATTCCCTGGCTGCGCTGGATAATCTTTTGTTTTGGCATCGAAATTTGGAACGAGGCAAAGGCTTTGCACTCAATGGTTACAAATCCAATCATTATCCTGATTTTTTAATTTTGACAAGGCGTGGCACAATTATTTTACTGGAAACCAAAGGAGACGACCGCGATAATTCCGACAGCATCGCCAAAAACAAATTAGGCAAACGTTGGGCGCAATTGGCTGGACCTAATTATAGATATTTTATGGTATTCGATAATAATAAGATTGAAGACGCCCGAAATCTGGATGAGATAAGGGAAATTATTAAAGAACTGTAAGTTTTACTATTCTTTTAATACCTAGATGAGGCAATATATCTCCCTTTTAATTTGATGAAAAAAGAGTATACAATATGAGTTTGGGGCTGACCGAAAAAGATAAACAACTCATTGCCAGCGCGCTGCGAAAGTTCTTAGAAGTCGAAAAAGCGGTCATCTTCGGATCGCGAGCAATGGGCAATAATAAAAAAGGCTCGGATGTGGATATTGCAATTATCGGAAAAAATATCACCACACAAACGGTTCTCCGGTTACGCTCTCTACTCAACGAAGAATTGCCATTGCCATATTTTTTCGATGTGGCTCACTACGAGAGTATTGAAAATGAAAACTTGAAACAACATATTGATGAGCATGGAATTGTCCTGGCCCTTACGCCCTAATTGTGAAAGATAACAAGCAAGACGAGCCGGTTTAGAAACTCTCCCAAATTTATTCTCCCGCAATCATCTCCCCGGTAGAAAGATAATGATTCATCGCCCGCTCCCAATTTTCCATAAAATTGCGATACCAATCGACGGTAAACTCTTTTAAAAATGCGTCGCCTTCCGGCCCCAGGGAGGTGTATGTGTAAGCAACCTCCGCTTTTGTTTCCTCACTTTTATCGCTGTGTAAAGCGATCTCCAATTTACAAACCGTATGCCCCGGGGTTATTTTTAGCATCTCCACCGTGTAGTTTTGCGGATCGTGGTGCGTAACTACCCAAATGGCATTT
>CAXHHS010000853.1:0-3497 GCA_964015645.1 uncultured bacterium | reverse complement strand
ATGCAATGGAGTCTCGTGGGCTCGGAGATGTGTATAAGAGACAGCTTCTATTATTATATGCAAATTTTGAGCGAGGAAATACCTTCAGTTAACCATTAAAGTTATTACTAATTCCGTGTGGTGGCATCAGTGCTGATTAGTTTAATATCACCGTATTTTATTTTTTAAACGTTTTTTCCTAAAAAATAAAACAAATGGCAACATCACCCGTAGAGAGATAAGTTTTACATTTTAGGAAAAACATAAAGAGGCATAAAATGAAGCTTTTATCAAGAGCGGAGGAGTTTTTATTGTTAGCCGTTTGGCGCTTGCAGGGAAATGCATACGGCGTCACCATTCGTGAGGAATTGAAACACGTCACCGGTAAATCATGGGCGTTTGGCGCGTTGTTTGTTTCCCTGGATCGATTGACAAAAAAAGGTTATCTCAAATCCACCCTCAGCGATCCTACCCCGGAGCGCGGTGGTCGCAGCAAACGAATGTATCGTGTTACCAAATCCGGTTTGCGAGCTTTGATGGAAATCCGCAAAGTGGAACAGGCGATGTGGGAGGGGATTCCTGAGATTTCGTTGAAAACGATTTGAGATAAATCTTAACGTAAAGCGTTTAGCGTAGAGCGAAAAATCGCTTTACGCGCTACGCTAAACGCTCCACGAATTACCAGAGTAAATTCTATGAACCAACAGAAGCAAACAAGCCCCCCAAAACTCGCCGAGTGGCTCTTCCGCCACCTCTTTCCACAAGACATTGGCGATACGACGCTTGGCGACCTGGCAGAAACCTATCACGCCATCACCGTTCACGAAAGCAGGGCGAAAGCATATTGCTGGTATTGGATACAGTTTTTCGCAGCTAGTCCTGCGTTTATCGAAAACTTATTTTATTGGAGCATGCTTATGTTTAAAAATTACGTTGTAATTGCCTACCGTAACTTATTTAAAAACAAATTGTTTGCGTTTATCAACATTCTGGGGCTGTCCATGGCCATTGGATGCAGCATTGTGGTATTTTTATATATTGAAGATCAATACGGGCAGGATGCGTTTCACGAAAATGCTGAGAATATTTTCTTAGTAGAGAACATCATCGACCGCAGTGGGCAACGGCAACTTTGGGGAGATTCGCCAATGCCACTGGCTCCCGTGATGAAGACGGATTTCCCGCAAATCAAACGCGCAGTGCGGATCGACGACCGCCGGGGAACGGTGCGTTACGAGGATAAAGTCTTCAGCGACATTATCCGTTTTGCCAGCCCTGATTTTTTGCACATGTTTACCTTCCCCTTAAAATACGGCGATGAAGACGCTTTGCAGGATCAAAATGCTATTATCCTTAACGAAGAAAAAGCCATCCGATTATTTGGCGAAATAAATCCTGTCGGTAAAGAAATAACCGTCAAGTTCGGCGATGACCACATCGAACCATTTATCGTGCGCGGCGTGGCGGAAAAGTTTCCCCGCAAGGCGAGTTTCGCGTTCGAATACCTGGTAAACTACGAAAAGCAACTGGATCTGGGCGTTAAAAACCTCGACGATTGGAAAGCATACACTTACGCAACGTTCATCGAATTAAACGATCCCGAAGATTTGGATTACATTGCCTCGAAAATGGATAAATACGTTGGGCTGCAAAACGCCGTCAATATCGAATGGCCGGTGGCGGATTTGGTGTTCGATAACCTGCTGAATCTTTCCCTCAATTCTCACAAAGTTCGGCGGGATATTTCCGGTGGATCCACCCCACATGCCAGGATTATTCTGTTTGTTATCGGTATGTTTTTATTGCTGTTAGCGTGTTTTAATTATATGAATATTGCAATAGCTTCTGCTGCGCGACGATTAAAGGAAATCGGGATTCGTAAAGTAGTTGGCAGCCGGAAATTTCAATTAATCAACCAATTTTTAGGTGAAAATATTTTAACTTGTTTAATGGCACTTTTTTTAGGCCTCTTAATCGCAAATTTCTTCTTTATACCAGGGTTCAATCAATTGTTTGATGATACCGGAGAATTTGCACTTGCTTTAAATTTTGGTGAAAATTTGGGAATTTGGTATTTCTTTTTTGGCCTATTATTGTTTACCGGTTTAGTTGCCGGTGCTTATCCGGCATTTTACATTTCCAAATTTCAACCGATCAGCATCTTTCGCGGAAATCAAAAATTTGGCGGCAGAAATATATTTACGCGCATTTTGCTGACCCTCCAATTTATTATGGCATTTATGCTGATTGCCGCCAGCATTATTTTTGCACAAAACGCAGAATATCAAACGTCGTTGGATTGGGGATATAATCAGGATGAAGTGATCATCATTCCTTTAAAAGGTAAATCCCAATATGCCCAATTTAAAAATGAAGTCATTCAAAATCCCAATATCATAACTCATGCCGGATCGCGAAACCATATTGGATATTCACGAGGCGTTGCAATTTCCAAAATTGCCGCAAAAGAGTATGAGATTTTCCGCCTGGATGTCGGTCATGATTATTTTAAAACGATGGAAATCCAACTAAAATCGGGGCGTTTATTTGAAAAAGAACTGCAAACAGATGACCGCTCAATAGTGGTAAACGAAGAAATGGTTCGAGAATTCGCTTGGGAAGAGCCGTTAGGACAGCAAGTTTATTTTGACAGTGCTGCGTATCATATCGTCGGTGTGGTAGAGAATTTTCATCATGATGATTTTGAAGACAGAATTGAACCAATGATGTTTCGCCTGGTAACGGATGAAAGCAAGTATTTTTATCTTTCCGTCCGTGCAAAAGCGGGAACGGTAATCCAAACGGGTAATTATCTTGCAGAAACGTGGAAAAAACAATTTCCGGATGAAGAATACCGTGGTTTTTTTCAAAGCAATAAATTCACAGAGTTTTATCGCGAAGTTATCAGTATCAAAAAATTCTTTATCGCCATTGCCATTATCGCGCTGACAATCTCTTGCATGGGGTTGTTCGGCCTCGTTTCATTAACAATCGCTCGACGCATGAAAGAAATGAGCATCCGCAAAGTTTTGGGTGCCGGTATGTTGCATGTCTCCAATCTAATCAACAAACAATTTGTCATTTTATTACTGATTGCCTCCGTTATTTCCGGGCCGCTTAGTTATTATATTTTAAAAGCGCTTTTGGATGATGTATATGCGTATCATGTTGAAATTACCCAATGGCCGTTTGTTTTTTCGATGGCGTTACTCTTCCTAACCGCCATTTTTACTGCCTCCTTACAGATATATAAAGTCGCAATTGCCAACCCGGTAGATTCTCTGCGAAACGAATGATTCGATTTGGGGTTTTCGATTTCGGATTTCGGAATGCCGATTTTCTGGTTTTAAAAAAACTGCCTCGATGAGGGGCAGCACAAATCGCACATTTTCAGTCACGGAGTGACTGTAAGAGAATAGCCCAACGATTCATCGTTGGGAATTGTGATCAGTTTCTATCGCGGAGTCCCGTAGGGCTACGGTTTATACACAAGTTTACAAAACTTGATAAATTTTTGA
>CAXHHS010000852.1:0-3509 GCA_964015645.1 uncultured bacterium | reverse complement strand
ACACCAAGAAGCTCGTCGGCAGCGTCAGATGTGTATAAGAGACAGCTGGTAAAACCGTGCAATCACGCTGGCGATAGTGGTTTTTCCTTCACCGGTCGGCCCTACCAGGGCAATCGATTCCCCGGCGTTAATCGTCAAATTCAGCCCCTTCAAAATCGGCTGGCCTTCGACGTAGTGGAAATCCAGGTTCTCGAACTCGATTTTTCCCTCGATGTCGCCAAAGTCCTCTGCGCCATCAGGGTCGACAATCTCTACCGGCTCGGCAATCAAAGAGAAAATTCGCTCTCCGGCAGAAAGACTGTTTTGCGCCATGGCGTAAAAGCGGGCGATATCGAGAATCGGATCGTAAATCGTTGTCGCATAACTGATAAAGGCAGCTAACATCCCAAGCGTGATGCCGATTTCCGCCAGTACCATGTGCCCGCCAAAGTAAATCACCAATGCCGCGGCAATCGAACCGACGACAACGACCAGCGGCGAAAACAACGCGGAGTAATAAGCCGCACGAAACGATGCCCAACGCAAATCATCGGTGAAATTACCGAATCCTTCGGAAGCGCGATCTTCCTGCGCGGTCACTTTATTGACCTCGATGCCATGAACGTGCTCGTTAAAATTGGCTACCATTTCACTGTGCACTTTCCGTGCTCTCCGGGAATATCGCAAAATCAACAGCCGGATTTTTACGGAAATAAACAGCAGAACCGGAATACTCGCCAGCACGATCAACATCAATTTCCAACTGTAAATGGACATGGCCACAAAGCAGAAAATGATCATGAAAATCCCCCATACCAGGGAAACCGAACCCCAGGAAATCAAATCCGTTACCCGCCCGGTGTCCGAGGTAATTCGGGAGATTAGCCATCCGATAGCGGATTTATCATAATAAGAAAATGATAAACGCTGAAGTTTGTTAAACATGTCTTTCCGCAAATCATAAACAACATATTCCTGTATTAACTGGGCGTAATAAACGAAAACACCCACGCATACGATTTGTAAAATACTCCAGACCAGGTAAATGCCGCCAAAATAATACAGCTCGGATAAATCAAGTTCACTGCCACCAGCGGTAATCGAATGATAGCGGCTAACCAGCGGTGTGATCACATTGTCGATATAGTGCAGCCAGATCAACGGAAATACGGCATCGGCAACCGCCACCAGAATAACGCTGATAACAAAGGGCGCAAACCATTTCTTGTATTTAAAACTATATCCGAAAACCTGTTTTAAAAAGGGCCATAATGCCCGGTTACTTTTAAAATCCTTGTCTTGCAATTGCTGTTTCATAAGCCTCCCTTGTGTTTAATGCTTTTAAAAGCTTCTCCTATCTTATAAATTTGAATAGTTATATAGTTTTTGTAAGAATGAAACTCGATGCTGGATACTGGATGCTGGATAAAAATTATCGAGTATCGAGCATCCAGTATCCAGCATCGAATGATTTAACGGCTCATTTAATTTATTAGTGCAGCTCAGTTAATATCCGATCCGCTTTTTTAAGAAACACATCCTGCTGAATTTCCTCTTCCAAGGCGGATTGGATAGCGTGGATCTTTTTATAATAGCCATCGCGGGTTTCCAAATCCTCATCGGTTCCTTCCTGAACAATTCGCCCGTTTTCCAGCACCAAAATGCGATCCGCCTGCTGAATCGAGGTAATGCGGTGCGAAATGATGATGGTCGTTTTGCGGCTCATCGGTTCCGCCAGGGCATCGAAGATGGCGTGTTCCGTTTCCGCATCTACCGCCGAGGTAACATCATCCAGGATCAGGATGTCCGGCATTGCCACCAGCGTTCTCGCCAGCGATACCCGCTGCTTTTGGCCGCCGGAAAGGGTTACGCCATTTTCGCCGATCACGGTTTCGTAACCGTTCGAGAGCACATCCTCAATTTTGTGAACCTGTGCCACTTGGGCAGAGTTTTCGATTTCGTGCGCTTCCGCCTGCGGGTTTGCATAAGTGATGTTTTCCTTCACCGTTGTGGAAAACAGAAACGGCGTCTGCAAAACAAACCCGATCCGTTTTCGCAAATCCGCTTTGGAGAACTGCCCGACATCCTCGCCGTCGATAAGAATTTCGCCTTCATCAGGCTGATACAATCCAACCAACAGGTTGATAATAGTGGATTTACCGGCACCGGTTGGGCCGATAATGGCTACTTTTTCTCCCGGCTGTAGTTTGAAGGAAATATTCTTCAACACATTTTCCGGGGCATCTTTGTCATAGCGGAACGAGACGTTTCGGAACTCAATATCGCCGATCAATCGTTCGACCGGTTTATTACCGTGCCGCGGCTCTTCTTTCGCATCCAGAATTTCGTAAATCCGCTCAATTGCAACCATCGTCATGCCCAGCTTAGACAGCGTTCTGCCAACCTGCCGCATCGGCCAGGAAATCATCATGAAGTAAGTGTAAAACGCCAGCAACTCGCCAATCGTAATTTGCTGCGTTATGGCAAAATAACCGCCGGCCATCACCGAGATGATAATCTGGATAAACACCATCATATCGGACAGCGGCCAGTAAAAGGTGTGCAGCAGCCCGTGTTTTAAACCGATTTTCAGTTTCTCGCGGTTTTGCCGGTCGAATTTCTCCATCTCGTAGTCTTCGTTGGCAAATGCTTTTACGGTGCGGATGCCGTTGAGATTTTCCTGTACAATCGCATTCAGTTTATCCGCTTCCGCTTCGTGCACTTCCCAAACTTTCCGCTCCTGCTTAAAGAAGAAATAGCTGCCGAACAACATCAACGGACTCATAGCAATCGAAATGAAGGCTAAAGTTGGGTTAGCGATGTACATCATCACAAAAGCGAAAACGAAAATGGCTACCAGCCGAACAATATCGACCACCTGCCCGTGAATAAACGCTTTAACCGTATCGATATCTCCCGTGCTGCGCTGGATCAACTCGCCCCGCGACACTTTGGTAAAATATTGCATTGGCAATTTTTGAATATGGGCGAACAGATAATCCCGCAAGCGTTTGATCGCTCTTTCCGTGCTGGATGCGGTTAATGTGCTGGCCCCCAGCAAAAATCCGCCTCGTAACCCGGAGATTGCCATGTACATAATACCAAGCGAAATCAAAATCCATTTCAATTCGCTGCCATTCATATCCGGTAAAACACGATAGAACAGTTTGGTAATCGCATCATTCGCAACCCGGCCTTCTGCCCCGTTTGATTGAAAAAACGTTATCACGTTATCCACTAAAATTTGAATCACTTTCGGCTCCAGGCTGCGGATGAAAATTCCCGAAATCAGCAAAATGGCTGAAAAGGCATAATGCCATTTCCAACGATCCAATACTTTGACTCAGCGGCGTAAATTCTCAACCATTAAAACCCTCCTCTCTTAATTTTGTTTGATCTTTAGTTCCGATTTTATTTTAGGGTAAAAATCTTCAGTGTTTTTAATGAACCGGAGAATCGGGAATCGGTGATGTTTCCGTTCCCCCCAACTCATTTCGGCGATAGCCCCTCATGCTTCGACTCCGCTCAGC
>CAXHHS010000851.1:0-3511 GCA_964015645.1 uncultured bacterium | reverse complement strand
GGTATCGAAGGGTGAGAAAGCTTACCACTCCGCACCCTTCGATACATCGCGGAAGACACCACGACTACTCAGGATGCTCCGTTTGGTTTAATATTCTTGAATTTGTAATTCTCGTTATTTGTTGTAGTTCGGCCTTCAGACGGCACACGCTAAAGCGTAAACTACAAACTCAATTTAATAACCTGCCCCCGGTTCAATTTCAACACCGTTAACCTGCTATTTACGCGTGTTGTGCCGTTAAACTGAATACTTTGTAAAATTCCCTGGTAAGGGTTTGTTTTTTCTAAACTTTCCCTTAAACCTTCTTTCGAAATCCCGGCCCGGTAGTTTGAGAGAATCCAATTCATAATGTCATAGCCCAACAAGTGAAACCGGTCCGGCGTTTCCCGCATTTCGTTGCGGTAACGATTCATAAATACCCGGTAGTTGGCAGCGGTAGGATCAAAATATCCGGCGGTAATATACACCATGCCTTCCAGGTGATGGCGGTATTTACGAAGCTGTTCGGGATCGTTCCAGCCTTCATTCCCAAAAAGGGTTGTTTGAATATTATTGAAGGCAAGTTGCGGTGCAGCGAATTGAATCAGCTCTGATGACCGAATCACGATCAACAATCCATCAATACCGGTAGCGGGAACATCCGTGGAGTCGATGCTGCCGCCGAGCACGCGAGGTTCAAAAATTTCATCTAAATAATCTTTATAAGCCAGCTTGATGGCTGCTTCCGTCATGGTCGAATCTTCTTGCATCACGGAATCTTCAAACGCAAGATACATCCCCTGCCGCCAAATCGCCCGGAACTGGCGGGTAAAATCCTGGGTGTTTTCGTAATACCACTGCATACTCCTAATTTCACTACCCCCGGCTTGAATTTCTTCCACAAAACTTTGCACGAAATCCTGGCCATATTCGTTTACTGGCGCGAGCACTGCCAGGCGCTTTAACCCCAGGTCCTGCACCACATAAGTGCCCAAAAATTTACCTTTCGTTCGGGCATCGGGATTAATTTGAAACGTATATGGATTTAAATCCGCCAAACCGGTTTGGGAACTGAGCGGCACTACGCACGGCTGCTTTTCGTAACCGGACAATACAGCGATGCTAGCGGCTTGATCGGGGTCGATAGGGGTGATAACGCTTAACGGATTGTGTTCCTCGATGGCATTTTTAGCAGAAGACAGCGCGCTGATTGCCGTTGGCTCAATATCAACTGTGGTCAATTCTAATTTTTCATCGGGATTTCGGCGCTGGAATTCCCGCAATGCGTATTCCATCCCTCGTTCCAGATCGTCGGCAATTGCTTTGGTATCTTCCGTAATGGGCTTAAGAAACAAAAAGCCATCTTTACCGGAAATTTCGGCAGCGGATGTGCCCAGCAATCGCCGTGCTTCTTCCGCATATAAATGATTGGGGGTGGTTTCCAAAAAACTATTCAACATGGATTTGGCGCGGGCACGCTGCCCATCAACCATCAACTGCTTTGCAGACGCTAATTGAACCAGACCCTGGAAGGTTTCATTCGGGTATTTTACTGCCAGCGCTTCGATCTGCGATTGATTTAAAAATGCCCCCATTGTTTTATAAATATATTCCGCATCTATACGGCGAAGGCGAGGGTCTTTGCTGTTTTCGATCACCCATACCCACTCATCAATCGCTGCGGTAAATCGCCGCAACTGAAAGTAAGTGTTGCCTAAAAGATGGTGCAAATCATCCACGTAAACGCTTTCCGGATGTTTATTGAAAAAGTATTTCGAAACAACTTCCGATTTGGAATAATCACTCAACTTGTAGTAGGATTTTGCCAGCATCAGGCGGGTGGCGGTAATTTGATTTCCCTGGGGATATTCTTGCAAAATTCGCAGAAAAGTGGCCTGGGCAGTTTGGTAATCTTCACTTTTGTAGGCTTCCAGGCCGCTATTAAATAACGCTTTTTCAGGATCATTTTGGGCGATTATGAAATTAGAAAACAACGATACGAGCAGGAAGAGGTAACCGTATCTCAAGTTTATTCTCCTCGTGTAATATACAAGACCAAGATTTTAGCGCAGAGAATATACGTTGTTGGGGTGGGAATGTCAATAAAGAGAATATTGGGAGACGATTCTTAAAGTTATTCCGCAGCAACCTGACATACTGCTTCTTCCGGGTGTTTGGCTAATTGATCTAAAGCTGTATCCGGAACATTCCGGAGAAAGGATGTTCCGCGGAAAGATTTTCCGATGAGATTTCGATTGGCCTTTCGCGAATACGGTTTAAAATTCGCACTAACATCGCCTTCTTGGGAGCTATTCATATCGAGAATTTGTGCCGGGGCGTTGCAGGAAAAATCCAGCGCTTGCAGCCGGATGGTTTTTATTTGCCGGTAATTGCGGGTTCGATAATGCACCTCCATATTCTGTAAATCGTAAACAATACTCCATTGGGTTCTGCTGCCCTGGGAAACATCGTTCAGGATGTTGAAGGCATATTTAATGATGGATGACTCTACTTCGGGGTCATAACTTTTTACCAGGGAAGATGCTCGTACAAAGCGATCCAAAGATTCGTTGCTTTGCGAAATTGTTTTGCTCCCGCCAAAATCGCGATGCTGTTTTAAATAATCGCAAGATGCCGCATAACTGCTATTGGCTAACACGGTGCTGGTCAGCTGTTTACCGGTGTGTGCTACCAGTTTCCCATCTAAAAACTCAATAGTAGCAATCCGACCGCTGCGGTCACTTGCAAGGAAATGGATTTTAGCGCTGGAAAAAACGCGAACCTCTTTGTCGCTGGCAAGCAGTTCTTCCACGTTTGCAGCGGTATCCAATTGATACTGAATCCATTGAGTTGATCCGAGCGATGGGCGCGAATCCGGTTTGGGATATTCCGTTTCCTCTAACCATAACAATTCGATGACCAACCCGGCTTCGTTTATTCCGCCCGAGGGTAAATCCCGACCATACTGATTAAACGTAACGCTGCCAAAGCGGGAGGTCCAGGTAAAAGGCGTTTCCCCTGGCTCAGCCATCGTAGATTTTTGCAAGCCTCGTTTGTTAACGATCACCAGGCCATAATCGATATTCCAATCATAATTTTTGCCGAAAACCATCTGCTGCTCATGGTGTAAGCAGAAAGTAGTGCAGGCGTTACTTTCACCGGAGAAAAGAGTGATTATGATTGCCAGAGAAATTAGCTTGATGAAAAGACGTTGGAAAAACAGCATTTTACGATCCTCACAAGTTTTTTCCTACAGCCTACAGTCTATGTCCCTAAATAGTTACAACTGGAAAAATTTTCCTTATTTCAATAAGACCATCTTCTTCATCCCCGTATATTCACCGGCAGTAATACGGTAGACGTACAAACCGCTGGTGACTCGTTGTCCCTGCTCGTTTGTAGCGTCCCACTGCGCTGTATACACGCCTGCTTCACGATTCTCATTCACCAATGTTTTTACCAACCGCCCAACGGTATCATAAACCTTCAACTCCACAAATACGGAACCTGTGGTGAGCGAAGTCGAACCATC
>CAXHHS010000850.1:0-3512 GCA_964015645.1 uncultured bacterium | reverse complement strand
GATTATTCCCTCTATCAAACTCAACCCACAGAAACAACGGCAAAAGGAAAAGAAAACTTTATAAGTATATTAATTCCTGTTAAAAATTGTGCAGATCGAATTTATAATAATTTAACTTCCTTGATCCGTGATTTAGAAAAAATGCCCGAAAACACGGGTTTTGAATTTTTAATCTGTTTAAATAATTGCAAAGATAATTCCACTCTAGAAGTTATTCGATTATTGAAAGACTTTCCTTATATAAGCGCAAAAGTAATTGAGTTTAATAGCCACTTTTATATAAAGAGCAAAAAAATACCTATAAATGTTATTTTTCAGTTCTTACAAAAGCAGCATAAATCTATAAAAAAAATAAATCCATCTTTAAAACAATACATACATTTTCATGATGATGATATCATTTATAAAGAGCCTAATGGCATAAGCGGTGTTTTCAAGAATATACAGGAACTCAATCGTTACAAAAATTTAAAACTTACAAGTGGTATATACGCAACATTTAAAGCTGGAAAAGGATTTGACTTTATTAATTCCGTGACAAAAGATATTCGAATACTACATAAGGTGAAACTTCCACCAGTGCAAATATATGGGGGCGCAGCGACAATGCCACTCAACGCCTTTCCCGAAGCCGGTATCCCAACCAGTGTAAAAGGATTCGATGCTTTCATGTCAACGTATCTATTAATGGATCAGCTCAAATCAAATGGTGATATTAATATTTTTGACTTGCCATCAAGATCAAACCCAAATCTCTTTGTTGAACACCCCGAAGAAAAATCAATAAATAAATACATTAAAAGATTAATTCGTGATTACGAATTTAAAGCGTCTATTTACCAATATTTCCCCAAAGAAAAAATTGATAAATTCTATAAACTGCGAAAACGACAGTTCAACGCAATTCGTAAAATTATACTGAATCTCGACGGGGCCGATTCATTAAAAGTAGGATTTTTGTTTTATAACAACTTTAGAATGGCTGTTAAAAGGAAATATAAAAAAGGAATTTTAAATCAAACAGTTTTACAAAAATTTCAGCGAAAAATTATTTAAAATCAGATATTCTAATGTCAAATACTCGCATTTCCAAAAAGCAGCCCCCTCACAAGGGATTTCCAATTATAGAATCCGCCTTTAAAATAAAAATACTAAAGATTTGGAAATTACCGGGTGGTTATAATGAAGTTTATAAACTAAGCACCAATAAAGGCCTCAGAGTCTTAAAAATAAGTGAGAAATTAAAAAAAGCAGAACATACCTTATTTGAACATAACTTTCTTAGAACTTTAAAAGAACATGGTTTTACGATAGTGGCAGAACCACTATCAATTATAGATAATAGAGATTTAGATGGCATTGTGGGAGAAACAATTGCTATAAAAGATGGTAGAATTCACTCATTTTTTAAGTATTTGGAAGGAGAATTGTTCAATGAAAGTGCAGAGCATTTATCTGCTGCCGGACAGAATTTAGCAAAATATCATCAAGTTAGTTCATCGATTCTTGCTGAAAGATTTGCAAAAAAACAAACCGATTATTTATCAATTCGCAGCGAATGGGGGGATTTGGTTATGAGGTACCCACCTTTAAGTCAGGAAAAAATCGAACGGTTAGATTTAAAAGAAAACGATCCCTGGAGCACTCACGTTAAAGCAATTTATAAACCTAAAATTTACCGAACTCCGTCAGCTTTTTATTCAAAGGCTCTTCAAACACAGGAATCATTCGTTGATAATTTTGTAATCGAGTGTACTGAATTTGTTAATAGGAAGATTGAGGAAATTCGGTCAAGTTTGTTCAAAATGGGATTTCGATGTAATGAAACGAAAGAGGGGTTACTATATTATTTCCCTTTACCAAAGACAATTGTGCATGCTGACTATGCCCCTCAGAATGTCAAATTTAAATCTAATGCTGTAAATGCCATGTTTGATTTTGACAATGCAAATGCTCGGGAGAGAATTTACGATATTGCCTGGGCCTTAGCGACATTCTGTGTAAATAAAAATCAGAGTTTAAATTTTTCAAAAATAGAGTTGTTTTTGAATGGTTATCAAGACATTTCAAAATTAAGTATCGGCGAAGTAAATGTAATTCCTCATGAAATATATACTAGATGCATCGAAACAATGTACTGGGCCGTTCAAAAATACTATAGTGGCAAGCCATATAGATTGGATTATGCACTTAAAGACTATGAATTAATAAAATGGTTATATATGAACGAAGAAAAGCTTATCAATTTTGTGATAAAGAAAATGATCAAAGGAGAATCGTAGCTTTTGTTATATCCTGATTCAGGTCTTAACCGCCACCATCATAATTTCCAACATGGCGTCGCGGGGTAAACGGGCAACTTCTACCACGGCACGAGCCGGTGGGTTTTCGGTAATGTATTGAGAATAAATTTTATTGAGAGCACCGTAGTTATTCATATCGGAAACAAATACTTGTGTTTGCACCACATCTTTAAACGAAAACCCGGCAGCATCCAGCACCGCTTGTAAATTCTGCATCACGCGGTGGGTTTGCGCTTCGATATCGTTTTCCACCATTTCCCCGGTTTGCGGATCGAGCGCAATCTGTCCCGCTAAATATAGCGTGTTTCCAACTTGAATTGCCTGGGAATACGGCCCAATTGCCGCCGGTGCTTTATCGGTAGAAATGACCGTTTTCTCAATCTTTGGATTCGGCGAAGAACATGCCCAAAATAACAGCAGCCCTATGGCCAGTAGCCCATAACGTTTGAAAGGTTTGAAACCTTTCAAACGTTTTCTACACCCGTTATCGATTATCAAGTATCGAGCATCAAGCATCATCTTTACCCTTTCTTTCCTTCGGCAAGCCGTTCGCTAACACAAACTCCATTGCATCCGCAAAGCGGTCGATCTCTTCGATTGTGGTATAAACGCTTGGTGTTACCCGGACGCCTTTAAATTCCGGATGCGAAATCGGCGTAACAATAATTTGATGTTTCTTCCAAAGATATTTGCTGAGTTTTCCGGGAGAAATGCCTTTAATTTCCACTGTCGCTAACCCGCAAGCGAAGCCGGGTTGCAGGCTGGTGTGGAGGCGAATATCTTCATGCTGTACGAGGCGTTTTGCCCAACGGTCGCGCAAGTAGATCATTCGTTCCTCTTTTCGTTTGGCGCCAATGCCTTCATGAAAGGTCAATGCCTCCGCAATCGCTAGGTAATTTGCAGCGGGGTGGGTACCGATTTCTTCAAACTTGCGGATGTCATCAATCTTGTCATCCGGGGCAGCCATCAATGGCCACAACGCTTTAATTTTATCACGTTTAACGTACAACATGCCGGTACCGTGTGGTGCAAATAGCCATTTGTGTAGACTGGTGGCGTAATAATCGCAATCCAAATCGCTGTGATTAAAATCGAAGTGTGCGTACGTATGCGCGCCATCGACAATTACCGGTATGCCTTTTTTACGCGCCATATTAACAACTTTCTTCACCGGCAAGATTTGGCCGGTAATATTGATCATGTGGCACA
>CAXHHS010000849.1:0-3514 GCA_964015645.1 uncultured bacterium | reverse complement strand
TCGTGGGCTCGGAGATGTGTATAAGAGACAGATTCTGATTTCCTTTGTTTGTAAAACTGGTGCTATAGCATATGTTTTATTTCTAACTTTAGCTTTATTGCCAAATTCAAATTCCTGCAGAACTTGATAATTCAATTGTTTTATCTGAAGATTATGATAAAACTGTGTTTTATATTGACCTATAATATCTTTTTTTAAAAGTTCATATTCCGTTTTATCACCCTTTTCATTATGATAATTTAAATAGGATTTGTATTTGCATCTCAAATAGCTTTCGATTACTTCATTTGTTATCATTTTTTGTGTTTGAATGTTTTATGTATAAATTGTAGATATGATGAAAACGTCTAACTTCTTGTAGACATTCTTATCTAATCTAGTGTTTCATGACATTTAAAATTGTAGGTTTGCAGTTCTCGACTTCGCTCGGACTGACAGTGTCGTCATCCCGAACGGTTGGGAAGTCGAAAGGTGACACTTAGCTACAAAATCGATTGACATACTACACTAGTTCATTCATTATATTCTTCAAACGCCCCGGCTTCAAATACGATTTTTCTCATTCCACATCATCAATCTGAACTTGGATTAGACCCTGGCGGTTATTGACATTTTCTACTGCTTCAAGTAGTCGTTTTTTATTTGCTTCTGAGCGAAGTAGATATTCCGTTTCGTCGGCTTCGGATATAATAATTTCAATTTCTTTGTCCTTAAACAATGTTTTTATTGACTTTAAAAACTTTGTATCTAAATCATCAGCATTTAATCGATAAATAGTGTACATTTTTTACTCCTAAAATTAAAAGTAGATAAAGATATGCTCTTTCTTGATTAAAATCAACCGGCAGGATACACAATTCAAATCTCCAAATCCACAACAATCGGGTTATGATCGGAAACTCGATTTCCTCGCCAGGATAGTTTCTCTATAATTTGTGGCGGACCATAAATATTGCCAGTTTTTTTCATCACGGAAAAATTCTTGCCGGCAAACCAATCCAATCGCAGCGGCACGCAGCCATTCCAGGGTTTTAATAGCCGATTTATTTGCGTTAAAAAGCGCGATGGAATATAATTTAACAGCTTTGTTCTTAGCGTTTCATCATTGATGTCGTAATAAAGCGTTCCGGTTTGAGGATCATTGTATTTCATGAAATCGAAACCATACCGATTTAGCGCAGCAAACAAAGGCTTCTCGAAATACTTTTCCGGTGCCATATAATGCCGAAGCGTTGGCTCAACACCCAAAATCAGAAGTTTATACAAAAAGCTCATCGCGAGCAGAAATTTATTTTTCAGATTATAAGTGCTGGTGTTAAAATCGCCGCCGATTAGCTGTGCCGCCGCTGATGAGTTTTGCAACGCTTTTAAAATAGCCTCGATTTGAAGGGCGCGTTGCCAGGGCGATGTTTTCAGATCAAGGTGGGCGGCAGCAAAATCACATAATTTTTCGCCAATGCGGATTTTACAGACCAGCGCTTTTCGTTGACCCAAGCGCTTTTCCAAACAATTCAGATAATTCTTGTGCGGCGGCAGCGGTATGGTTTTGCAGGAAATGATTCGATGCTTCGATAAAATAGACGTGCCGTGCAAAGACCGCGTATTTTCACAGTCGTGTCCTTGCTCTCCTTCATCGCCCTTTGTTAACACGATAAATGAGTTTGCAAAACCATAATTCATTGCCAATGCATCAGCAATTTTTTGCGGAACGTTACAATTTCCGCTTCTACCCATTCCGATGTCGGTTTCCGTTAACAATAAAATATCGGCTTGCGCCAATACAGGATGATTTTGCAAACAGTGAATGACACCATCCAAATAGCGGCCTCGTTCAATATTCCAGGCAACTACCCGGATATTTTTTTTCAGCGCCTTACAGTCAAAATTATTCTGCCATTCGACTCCATTTTCTACCCGAAAAATTTCATCTTCGATACTTCGAAAAAGTTTAGATTGTTGAAATGTTTTAAGTGATGTATACGGTTTGATCTTTTCAAAAACCGGGTTTAATTGATGAGTTAATTCGTAGTTTTTATCAAATAGCAGGAAATTGGAGACCTTATTTTTTTTCATCTTGACAAAGTATTGTAAATCGTATATTTATGAAGTGCAAAATTCATTATGTTTAAATAGGCAAAATAAATTTTGCACTCCTATATAATCGAAATTAACCAATTAAACAAACTGAAAAATAGAGCAGAATGCGACACCTCTTTCACCGTTTTGAAGTAAAAAACCAACACCGCTATAAAATGCAGCCGGCTTCCATTCGTGATCGCGTAATTGCGCAGCTTGTTGATGGTATTTTTTTGGGAGCCACTTGCACCGCGATTTTTTACTATTTTAGTGATGGTGAGATTCATAGTATTTGGGTTTCGCCGGTATTCCCGCAATACTTGTTAGAAATTGCGCCCGGCCATCTGCAAACGGATACCGATTTTTGGTGGGGCGGCGCCTATTTTTCCTGGAAATTACTGTATAACAAAACCGTTCATCTCAATTATCCCGCGCCATTATTGTGGGCAATTTATATTTTTTACTACACGATTTTTATCTCAAAAACGGGGCAAACACCTGGAAAAATGATGAAAAAATTGGTGATACTTGATGTGGCCGGAAAACAAGTGGATTTTAAAAAAGCGCTGTTACGGTGGATGGGCTATTTCGTTTCACTGATCCCATTCGGAGCCGGGATTTGGTGGGGATTTAAAGATGAAAATCATCGCACCTGGCACGATTATTTTGCCAATACAATCGTTTATATGTTTGAAGAAAAATAGTCGAATTGCTTTTTGAAGATTTGATTATTTATGGCTATGTTAACAAATAAAACTGAAGGGAATCATCATGTTGGGAAAACCGGTTAAAAGAGAATTGGGGGTTGTTAAAAAAACGGAAATGTTACTAACGCTGTTGGAATATCCGCAACGTGTAAAAGAATACTATTCACAGCTATCAGCGCCCCAAATTCAGGAGTTGCGGAATTTTCTTGAACAGCAAATTGTGCATCTTTCCACCGGAAAATCACAAACGCCTCTCACACAGGAACAAGTCAAAAATCGCTATGAACCGGTTCCTAACTACTACCACAAGCAATATTGCCGCGAACCGTTGGAGGCTTGTTACAATGAAACCTGCCTCGCCTCGAACCCCAGTTGTTTTTCAAAAAAAATGCAAACACAACTGGAAGTGACATTGAATATGATTAAAGAATATTTACCCTCGTAAAAGTGTCTTGCGAGGTGAACAGAGGTTATGGAAGAGCGCGAGATTAAAATTACGGTTTCGGAAGAATATTCCAATTAAGAATACTGAACTGAAAAGAACTGAAGCGAAGCACAAAGGATAGTGTTATGTTTTCAAGGCCGAAAAGAGACGATATTAACCATGAAGAGAACGCTCAGAAGAAAGAGTATTTGATCTATGAGCAGCACAAAGTTATTCTAAATTCCCGCGGGCTGGTGCCAGTCATTTTGCAGGAGCTTCATACGAAAGAAATACTTCACCTGGGATT
>CAXHHS010000848.1:0-3521 GCA_964015645.1 uncultured bacterium | reverse complement strand
CACCAAGAAGCTCGTCGGCAGCGTCAGATGTGTATAAGAGACAGGTATATAACGGAAAACATGGTTGGACATAAGTTGGGCGAATTTGCTTTGACGCGAACGTTTCGCGGCCATGCCGGCGGCAAGTCTGAAAGAGGCTCAAGGGTAAGATAAACAGTAATACACATAGACTAAACTCGAAACAGTGGTAGAGAAAAATGGAAGCAGTAGCAAGACAACGATACATTAGAATGTCGCCGCTAAAAATACGGCAAGTGCTTGGTTTGATTAAAGATAGAGATGTTGAAGAGGCGTTGAATATTCTGCATTTCACTCAAAAACGGGCCGCTAAAGTCATCGAAAAAGTGTTGCGGTCGGCAGTTGCAAATTTCTTTACGAGTGAAGAAGCTTCTCGAATTCCAATGGATGAAATTTTCGTAAAAGAAGTTTATGTTGATCAAGGGCCGACGCTGAAGCGTTTTCGCCCAATGTCGATGGGGCGGGTTGGCAGAATTCGTCGCCGCACCAGTCATATTACCATTGTTATAGAACACGAAGAATAAACTATCGTTTTTTGGAGGTTATATTTTGGGTCAAAAATCCAATCCAATCGGTTATCGTCTTGGCGTCATTAAAACCTGGAATTCTCAATGGTTTGATGAAAGACAGTTCGCTGAAAAACTTAATGAAGATTTGCTGATTCGTAAATACATCCACCGGCGAATGACCGATGGCGCCGTTTCCAAAGTGGGAATTGAACGCACAGCACGCCGAATTCTGATTACGATTCATACTGCCCGTCCTGGTGTGGTTATTGGTAAAAAAGGCGCGGAAGTAGACAAGCTGAAAGAAGAGTTGAAAAAGCTGGTGAGAAAAGAAATCCAAATTAATATCAACGAAATCAAACACCCGGAAATTGACGCCTACCTGGTTGGGCAAAATATCGCGCGGCAGTTAGAAGGCAAGGTTTCTTTCCGCCGGGCAATGAAGCGCGCGATTACCTCTGCCATGCGCCTGGGAGCGGAAGGGATTAAAATTACCTGCGCCGGCCGCCTGGGAGGTGCTGAAATGGCGCGAACAGAGAGCTATAAAGAAGGGCGAATTCCCTTGCACACATTGCGCGCCGATATTGATTACGCAACCGTTACAGCAACAACGACCTACGGAACCATCGGGGTAAAAGTATGGATTTATCATGGTGAAGTGATTGGGACTAACGCTTAAGGAGAACGAATTCCATGTTAATGCCAAAAAGAATAAAACATAGAAAACAGCAGCGTGGCCGCAAGAAAGGTGTCGCTGTTAGAGGCAGTTCCATTACATTTGGGCAGTATGGTTTAAAAGCGATGGAAGCCCATTGGATTACCAGCCGCCAAATCGAAGCAGCGCGTATCGCAATGACACGCCATATCAAACGTGGTGGTAAGGTTTGGATTCGTATATTTCCTGATAAGCCCGTTACCAAAAAACCCGCCGAAACCCGCATGGGTAAGGGAAAAGGGTCTCCCGAATATTGGGTTGCGGTTGTAAAACCGGGCCGGATTATGTTTGAGATGTCCGGCGTAACGGAAGATATTGCCAAAGAGGCTATGCGCCTGGCAGCCCATAAACTGCCCATTAAAACGAAGTTTGTAACGCGTAAAGAACTTGGAGATTAATAGAAATGAAAACTTCGGAACTAAGGGGTTTACCCGAAGAAGAATTGAAAGAAAAATTAGAAGATTTGTTGGATGAGCTGGCAAATCTGCGCATTCAAAAAGCAACGCACCAGTTGGTTAATCCCAGTCGTATTCGAGAAGTAAAAAAAGGGATTGCCCGTGCAAGAACTTTGTTAAGCGAATACCAAATCGGTATTTCTAAACCTAAAACAGAATTATAAGACAGGTGATTAAATAGAAATGGAAAGAGGCATTCGAAAAACCCGTGTCGGTCTTGTTGTGAGCGATAAAATGGACAAAACAGTGGTCGTTGCTGTCGAACGATTGGTAAAACATCCGCTGTATAAAAAGTATATTAAACAAACGTCAAAGTTTAAAGCTCACGATGCTGAAAATACCTGTGATATTGGCGATAAAGTGAAGATTTCGGAAACCCGCCCCCTCAGCAAAACCAAACGCTGGCGGGTTGTAGAAATTATCGAAAAAGTGAAATAAAGAGGAACAGGTCATGGTACAAGAAGAGACCCGTTTAAATGTAGCAGATAATTCCGGCGCTAAAAAAGTTGCCTGTATTCGCGTATTGGGCGGCTCCGGTAAAAAATGGGCATCGGTTGGCGATGTAATAGTTGTATCGGTTAAAAGCGCCATTCCCAATGCGCCGGTTAAGAAAGGCGAAGTTTCCAGGGCCGTTATTGTTCGCACCAAAAAAGAAGTGCGACGTAGAGACGGAACCTACATTCGGTTTGATGAGAATGCCGCTGTGTTGCTGAACGACCAGGGCGAACCGCGAGGAACCCGTATTTTTGGCCCGGTTGCCCGGGAGTTGCGCGAACGAGAATACATGAAAATTGTCTCATTGGCACCGGAAGTGCTATAGGTAAAGGAAATAGAGATGAAGAAGATAAAGAAAAATGATCAAGTATTGGTGCTTGCCGGAAATGACCGTGGCGCAAAAGGGAAAGTGCTTAAGGTGTTATCTAAAGAAAGCCGGGTGATTGTAGAAGGCGTTAACATGGTTAAAAAACACACTCGTCCCAGTCAAAATTTGCCGCAAGGCGGTATATTGGAAGTTGAAGCGCCAATTCATATCTCAAACGTTAAGTTGATAGCGCCGAAAGCGAATATCCCTACCCGGGTTGGGTTTAAAGTTTTAAAGGATGGCTCTAAAGTTAGAGTCTGTAAGCATCCTGATTGCGCTGGCGAAGAAGTTATTTGATTGTAACCGCTCAGGTTGATAGGATGTAGTCATTTAGACTGTAGGAAATACAAAAGAATAAGGCTGAATTAAAATGGCAGAACAATATTTACCGAGGCTTAAACAAAAATACCAGGAAGAAATCGTTCCGGCGTTAATGAAACGATTCGAATATAAAAACATTATGCAAGTTCCGAAGTTGGAAAAGATTTGTTTGAATATGGGAGTCGGAGAAGCAGCCCAGGATTCCAAGCTTTTGGATCGCGCTGTAGAAGATTTGACACTCATTAGCGGTCAAAAACCGGCAATTACCGCTGCAAAAAAATCCATCTCGAATTTTAAACTGCGGGAAGGAATGAAGATCGGTTGCCGGGTAACGTTGCGTGGAATACGAATGTATGAATTTCTCGATCGATTCATTAACATTACGACTCCTCGTATCCGTGACTTTCGCGGTTTATCTGATAAAGCGTTTGATGGCCGGGGAAACTATTCTTTCGGAACGCAGGAACAGATTATTTTCCATGAAATTAATGTTGATAAAATTGATAAAATTCGCGGCTTAAATGTTTCTTTTGTTACCTCCGCTAAGAATGATGAAGAAGCATACGAACTGCTAAAAAGTTTTGGAATGCCATTTAAAAATAACTAAGAGGGTTTTATCTTGGCTAAAAAAGCACTGATTGCAA
>CAXHHS010000847.1:0-3523 GCA_964015645.1 uncultured bacterium | reverse complement strand
TTCCCCGCTTGGTTCTGATGGGTTTGCCTTTGATGAGATTTTCGTAACTGCCGGAAGCGGCGGTGGAGGGAGCCACATCACATCCGAAGCGGAATCGAACAATAGTTCCGCCGCTGCGAACGGCCCGGTGGGAACCGGCATCGATGTTTCCGGCAGCATTGTCTCCAGCGGCGATGACGATTGGTTTTATTTCGATCTGCAAACCGCCGGTAACATCAACGTCTCCGTAGCGATTGGCAGCTCCGCGGATTTGGATTGGTATCTCTACCACGAATCCGATTTAGCGAATTGGGTAGCCCGCGGTTTTACCACCAGTAACCCGGAGGCGGGAAGTTACAGCGCCTCTGCAACCGGCCGCTACTATGTTTGGGTAGATGGTTACCAGGGTGCAACCAGCGCTTATACACTTTCCGTAACCGGCGGCCTGGCAAAGTTTGCCAATAGCGGCCCGGAAAAAAGCGATCTGATCATTCCGGAAGTATTCGCTTTGGAGCAAAATTATCCCAATCCGTTTAATCCCACAACATCGATCCAAGTTTCGATTCCTGAAAAGAGTGAAATCAAATTAGAAATTTATGACATCACGGGCCGCCTGGTAAAATCACTATTGAGTAAAGAACAAGAGCCGGGAGTTCATACCATTCAATGGGATGCCACGAATAACATCGGCAATAAAGTAAGCAGCGGAATCTATTTCTACCGTATGACTGCCGGCAAATTTGTGCAAACGCGGCGGATGGTGTTGATGAGGTAAAGTTGTAAAAAAATTAAACCTTTATAAAAAAGCCGCCGGTGTTTCTCCAGCGGCTTTTTTAATGATCTAAGATTTGAGGTTGAATATTGCCAAATAATTCGTTATTTTTGCCAAAAAGAGAGTATGATGGTTACCAAAATCGACAATTTCGGAAGAGTACTGATTCCTAAAAAAATCAGACGGAAATTAGGATTTCTTCCCGGTGTAACAGTTCAATTAGAAGAAATCAACAATCAGATAATTCTTAAAGTAAATCCTGCACCAGAGAGAAAAATCGGTGAAGATAAAGACTTGATCGAAATATCTGATGATTTCGACGCTCCATTAGAAGATTTTGAGGATTACATGTCTTGAAAATACTACTCGATACTCACGCTTTTTTATGGTTAATGAAGAATGATTTACGGTTATCGCCGGTTGCTAAAACAACTTTTCTCGATCCTAAAAATGAAATGTATTTAAGCTTGGCAAGCGTTTGGGAAATAGCGATTAAATCCAGTTTAAATAAATTAAAGCTGCCGCTTCCTGTCAATGATTACATAGACTCCCGCACGCATCGATACGGAATATATTTGCAAGAAATTACGATGGACTATATTGCATTAGTAGAAAAATTACCATTCCACCACCGCGATCCATTTGATAGATTAATAATTGCCCAGGGAATATTTGAAAAAATACCAATATTAACCAACGATTCAAAGTTTACACTTTACTCGATTCAGACAATTTGGTAATTATTTAAACTGTAAAAAGAGTTCTGTCCTTATAATTTTTGCGACTTAAGAAATACAGTCGTTAAACACTCAATCTAACAAATTACCAACATGGTTTAAACCCCTTCCCAATCGCGAAAATTATTGAATCTGAACGATTAATGTGATATATTTTTTTGAACTAACTGGAGTTTGAAAAATGTCTCGCAAAATCTTAATTATATTAGCACTTACAGTTTTTGTATTTCCAACCTTTCTGTTCTCGCAAATTTACCATATCGATATTTCCGGGGAAATTGACCTGGGGTTGCCGCCTTACATCGAGCGCGTAATCAAAGACGCCGAAGCCGTTAACGCCCGGGCGGTTTTATTAGAGGTAAACACGTTTGGCGGGCGAGTAGACGCAGCTACCCAAATAAAAGATATGCTGTTTAATACCGATCTGGAAACAATCGCCTTTATCAACAAACGTGCGATTAGCGCTGGCGCCTTTATCAGCCTTTCTTGCAAAAAAATCGGGATGGTTCCCGGCAGCACGATGGGCGCAGCAGAAGTGGTCGTCGGTCAAGGTGAAAAAGCTTCGGAAAAGGCGATCTCGTATTTTAGATCGGAAATGGGGGCAACCGCCGAGCGCAATGGTCGTAATCGTGAAATTGCCGAAGGGATGGTTGATTCTGATGTCGAAATCGAAGGCATCATCGAAAAAGATAAATTGATTACGCTAACAGCCGAAGACGCTCTCAAATGGGAAATGGCAGATTATATTGCACCAACGTTAGATGCCTTTCTCGATACACTTGGCCTTCAAGATGAAGAGATTGTTTACTCCGAAGAAAATTGGGCTGAAACGACAGTACGGTTTTTAACCGGTTCCGTGATTAGCGCTTTGTTAATGTCCCTGGGCATGTTGGGTATATTCTTTGAACTGCAATCACCCGGGTGGGGAGTTGCCGGTACAATTGGGTTGCTGTGCTTAGTACTCTTTTTTGGCAGCCATTACATTATTAATCTTGCCAGTGCTATTGAGATTGTTTTATTCCTGCTTGGTATTATCTTGTTAGCGGTGGAAATATTTGTTCTTCCCGGATTTGGGGTTGCAGGCGTCTCCGGGATTATCTGTATTGTCGCCGGGCTTTACTTAAGTCTGCTGGGCAACCTGGATACAATCTCCATGCCGGATATGACCGGTGCAGCACTGCGGGTGGGAGGCGCATTGCTCATTACCATTGCCGGTGCAGTTATTCTAGGAAAATTTGTACCGCGAACCGGTTTTTGGAAAAAGCTAAGTTTATCAGATGAACAAAAAAGCGACGAAGGGTATGTCGCCAGTAAAGATTTTAGCAGCTATGTCGGCAAAACCGGAATTGCACTGACGCCGCTTAGACCTGCCGGTGTGGGAGAGTTTGGCAACGAGCGTCTGGACATCGTTTCCGAAGGTGATTTCATTGAAAAAAAATCTACAATTAAAATTATTCGCATAGAAGGGTACCGGCTGGTGGTTCGGGAAATTCGTGAGAGTTAAAAAAGTAAATCGCACATAGAGCAGGCCGGGAAACTAACGAAGGAGGAGAAATGGAATTTCTAAGTATTTTTGGCGTATTTGCACTTATTCTTTTACTGTTTTTGTTTTTTTATTTTATTCCGATTCAGTTGTGGATTACCGCGCTGGCATCGCGCGTGCGGGTCAGTTTAATCAGCCTGGTCGGGATGCGGTTGCGAAAAATTCCACCGTCTTTAATTGTGAATGCGTTGATTAACGCGCGGAAAGCCGGGCTGGAATCCAAGACGGATATGCTTGAAACTCACTACCTTGCCGGTGGTAACGTAAAACGCGTTGTTGATGCGCTGATTGCCGCAGACAAAGCCGGTATCGACCTCGATTTTAAATTGGGAACTGCCATCGACCTTGCCGGAAGAAATGTTTTGGAAGCTGTGCAAACCAGTGTAAATCCTAAAGTTATCGATTGCCCGAAACAGGGACCGATTTCTGCGGTTGCGAAAGACGGCATTCAGTTAAACGCCCGCGCCCGGGTAACGGTACGCGCCACTCTTG
>CAXHHS010000846.1:0-3525 GCA_964015645.1 uncultured bacterium | reverse complement strand
ATACGCGATGCAATGGAGTCTCGTGGGCTCGGAGATGTGTATAAGAGCCAGAATATATATAGACCGGCGTCGGTGATAACACTAAGGTTGCTACGCCGTTGTTCGTTTGAATAGTAGATTTCTCCGGCTCAGTTTGCTGAAATTTGATGATGGTTTTTTCCACAACCGCTGCCGATCTATTTATACTCAAATCAATTGTTTTTTCAGGAATATCATCTTCCGGGAGAATAAGCGTACCCGGATCGTACCAGCCGATCCAGAATGGGCTGCTGTTTCTGAAAATTTTGTAGACATGAATACCGCCATCTTCAAACTCAACACGTTCGATGGCAGTGTAGCCGTTGAGGTGCGTCATTAATTGCCGAAGGGAATAAAAACTGGCGCGGCGTTCTTTTTTACCAAAGCGATAATCGGCCATGCCGCCCCAGGCACTAACGCCAGCCGCGGCTCTTCCCAGCGGGATTTTGAGCCAGGGAACATCTTCCATAAACGAAGTGTTGATCAGAATAACGTCTTGCTCAGCAGAAACGATGACGCGTTTCACCATATCCTCCGCAACAAACCCCTGTGTCCAGCGAAGGGTTTCCTCATCTTTATCGATCAACTTGTTAAAATACACTGCCAGCCGGCAACGGTCTTCCTCCCTTGCCGGGCTGGCAATTATTCCCATTTGCTTCGCCGGTTTGTTGCAAACCGTTGCCGGTCCCCAACCGATAAACGACGTGGGCGTGGTATCGCTAATGATAATCGGTTTTTTGTAGTTCCGCTGTGCCATTTCGTATTTCAGCCATTTCACATTTTCTTCGATCTCATAATAATTGCCTAGCGAGTGGAAATTGACAAGATCAAAAATATCCGGGCGGTCGAGGATTTTGCGGTGTTCTGCCAGGCTGTGTTCCATAAATCGTTCAGGAGCGTTGGTAAAAGCCGCCTCGTACTCATCCGGATCAGGACTGTCCTTAAAAACAGTAGTTGTTAAAAATGCCACGTGAGCGATCTGCACATCGGAATAAGCACGGTGGGCGGCCTGGTAGGCTACTTCCAGCATTTTTAGGTAGTCTTCCACCGGTTCCGGCTCATAGCTGGAAAATTCCACACCCACTTCGTAAATGCGCACCGGGTGCTGCAAACCGGGCATATCGTCTTTGCCGTCACCATCGTAACGTTCTACCACGGAAAACACCCACTTTTCGTACAAGTGCATATATTCCGGCTTGGGCGAGGGATTTTTGGATTTCAATTTGGAATGATCTTTGGAAGCCCATTTGCTGTGGGATTTAAAGGCCAGCACAAGATCGGTAAACCCGTTCTTTTGATATTCTTTTACAAAGTGATCCGGCTTTTTAAAATTGATTTTCGCTGTTGGCGATTTTTGCATCAGCTCCCAGCGAATGCCTTCCGGTAAAATTTTAACTGCCGGTGCCCCGATCTCACCAAAAGCCTTCGCCTGCTTTTTGAGATGATTGATATTATCCACCGGCGCATATTCCATCCCGACTAGTATTGGTGTGAATGAGTTTTGCTGAGGAAAACCGGCCATTACAAGAAAAAATACCAGTGGAATAATTAAATGAATCGGGGAAACGGAGAATCGGGAAAACGGAGAATTCTCAAACCGTCGCATGCACATTCCCCTTACGGATCTTACTTGCAAAAAACATATAATTCCCCGCCTTACAAAAGAGGGGACAGCATCATGAAGCGTCCAGCGAACAATGCAGGGGTGGTTCGGGGCGTAAAGCTCAGACAACCACCCCTGATTTGCTTGCTGAACGCTGCGCAAATCTGTCCCCTCTTTTGTAAGGCGGGGAATTTTTTCATTACAATTCTCTTTAACAAATTCAATATCTGTTCTCAAAATCAACAACCCTCAAATCAATACCTAAATATTCAATTTTCAATCTTCAATCAAAACGCCTGCCCTAACGATAGATGAAATTGAAACTCCGAGTCCGGCGTAGACCAGGCAAAATCGCTGCGCAAAATTCCGATAATCGGTAGTTTTATCCGCACCCCAAATCCCAGGCCGGTGTTAAAATTGGCGAAATCGAATTCATCGCCCTCGTTCCAGGCGTATCCGGTATCGACAAAAAATGCTGCGTTAAAACGATCCGGCGTTCTCCGAGCCGTCAGCGGCAAACGCAGCTCTGCGCTGCCAATAGCGAGATTGGCAGCATAACCTTCAGGCGTTAAACTACGGTCAGCATAACCACGCACGGAATTGGGGCCGCCGAGGTAAAATTTTTCATAAAATGGCGCATTGTCCCCAACGCTTCCGGCTTTGGCATGGAGTGCCAGCACTACTTTTTTCCAGATTGGCTGATAGCGGCGGAGATCGACAATAAACTTATTGTAATCGGCAAAGCTGCCGAGGTCTTTGGCAGATAGCTCATACGAAAATGCCCCCCACCAGCCGTTAGTGGGATAACCGCGCGAGTTGCGCGTATCAACCGTTGCAGAAAACGCTGCTTTGCGAATTTTTTGGGTATCGGAGGGTACGTTAAAAAACTCCGGTTGGAGGACTTCTATTCTATCATCGCCGGAACCTATTGTGAGAACCGAATCCGCCATCACATTTTGGGCGATAAAGGCAACTGAAAACAGTTTCGCCAAACCACTGTTCCCATTCAAGCCGATTAAAATACCACCGTCGCGCACTTCCTGCTCATACTGTTGCTGTGGCGCTCCGTCCGGTTTCAAAAAATGCAGGAACTGCCGGTTGTGCCCCAGTAAACTGATTTCAAAATCATATTCCGTTCCGAAAATAAACGGGCGGATATATTCCAATCGAGAGGCGACCACGCGATCACCAAGCGTTATGTCCAAACCAAAGACATTACCGCGGCCCAAAATATTATCGAGGCGTATTCCTAACGGTGTTATGTACCAGCCATCCAATTCATTAAAACCGCTCTTAAATTGAAGAAACGGCCATTTGCGCTCTTTAACCTTTACCAGCACCGACGCCATACCCTTCTCACTGCCGGGCACGACATACATATCGACTTCCTTAAAAAAGTTCGTCTGTCGCAGCCGGAATTCTATTGCCAGCATTTGCGCTTTGGTAATAGAGTCGCCTTCTTTCACCGGCAGGTAGTTGCGGATAACGTGGGGTTTGGTTTTGGTATTCCCTTCAATTTCGATGCTCTCTATCACCAGCGATTTTGCCTCATCGTGGCTTTCCTGGGCAAACATCGCCGAAAGCGAAAAAATGATGGTTAAAAAAATAAAATGTAATCGTCTCATAGGCCTATAACTTTCTAAGTCTCTCATCCTCAGAAAGCACCAAATTTAAAGATGTTAATGTTTCGTTATTTAATTTATGCCTTTGCAATTTTCTATCCAAGTAAAATACTGTTCTGTTTTGATAATATTAAGTTTACCTGCTTGGCAATTGAATTAAGTGCACATGTTAATTTCAGCAGCATTTAACCTCACCCCCCGGCCCCTTTCCTGCGAGGAGAGGGGTGACTTAAAAAAGTTATGTGCAGAATAAAATGCTTTATCAGTATTGTTTATTCCAGA
>CAXHHS010000845.1:0-3528 GCA_964015645.1 uncultured bacterium | reverse complement strand
CGGAAATCTTCATACCGAACACTGTAGGAAAGCCTGGGAAAAAGTCATCGAGCGGTTTGGAATTTTGCGCAGTGTTTTCATTTGGGAAGGATTGGATGAGCCATTACAAGTTGTTCGAAATGAAGTCGTTCTCTCCTGGGATGTGCGGGATTGGCAGCAATATTCGGAAAATGACGTGGAAGAACAATTCTCAACTTTTTTGAAGGAGGATCGCGAAGAGGGGTTTAAATTATCAAAAGCGCCGCTAATGCGATTCGCGCTTTTCCGGCTTTCCGAAACCGAATATCAATTTGTCTGGAGTTTTCATCACCTAATTTCTGATGGCTGGTCTACGCCGATGATCCTTGCTGATATGTGGAAAACGTATACCGCGCTTTGCCGGGGGAAAATGCCGGAATTCGCCGAAGTTAAACCATATCGCGATTACATTGCCTGGTTGCAGGAACAGGGTTTATCCGAAGCCGAAACCTATTGGAAAACTGTTTTACAAGGCGTTTCGACAGCGGCTCCTTTGCAAAACTTCAAAACCTTGCAACCGGAAAAAGGGCGAGGAGAGGTCGAACTTTCCTTACCGGAGACGCTTTCGGAAGCGATGAAAAAAGTCGCTCGCGAAAACCGTCTTACGCTCAATACGCTAATTCAAGGCGCCTGGGCATTGCTGCTAAATCGCTATTCGGGTGAAGACGATATCCTGTACGGCGCAACCGTTTCCGGAAGACCGGCGGAATTGGCCGGTGTGGAAACGATCGCTGGCCCGTTTATTAACACGCTACCGGTTCGCATTCAGGTGGCAACAGATGAAATAGCAATCAACTGGCTGCATAGAATTCAACAGCAGCAATCGGAATTACGTGAGTATGAATACAGCCCGCTGGTTGAAGTGCAAAAATGGAGCGGAATAACTGCCGGACAGAATTTGTTCGACAGCATTGTGGTGTTCGAGAATTACCCTTTGGAAACAACTTCCGATTGGCAGCCGGATGAATTAGATATTAGCGATATACGCTACATTGAGCAAAGCAATTTTCCGTTAGCTATTTTGGCGATTCCCGGGGCGACATTCCGGTTGATTGGTATTTTCAATCAATCACAATTTGCCTCGGAAACCATCAAGCGTATCCTGGAGCATCTTCAGACAGCCTTGCAAGCATTTGTTGATAATCCCAATCAACCGTTAAAATCAATTTCAATTCTATCGCAATCCGAATGGCAGCAGTTAGCGGTATTGAATGCAACGCAGGCGGATTTCCCGCGAGAATCTTACATTCATCAATTGATTGAAGAACAAGCCGCTAAAACGCCGGATAATGTTGCGGTTGTATATAATGAAAAATCAATTACCTATAACGAATTAAATTCCCGCGCCAACCAACTGGCAAATTACCTGCGTACGAAAAACGCCGGGCCGAATAAATTGGTAGGGATTCTCCTCGACCGTTCACTGGAAATGATCGTCGCGATCCTCGGTGTTTTAAAATCTGGCGCGGCTTACATCCCAATCGATCCTGGCTACCCGGAAGATCGCATCGAATTCATGCTGAAAGACAGTAGAGCATCTATCTTGTTGACAAATACTTCTATAGTCGATCAAAACTCATCAATATTCAATAACCAATATTCAATAATCAATGTTAATAAAGATTGGCCGGAGATTGCCAAAGAAAGCCCGGAAACTGTAACCAGCGAGGTAACCGCAGAAAACCTTGCCTACGTAATTTATACCTCCGGTTCTACCGGCAACCCCAAAGGGGTAATGATTACCCATCGAAACCTGGTGCATTCTACCCACACGCGATTCGGATATTATCAAACGCCATTGCAAAGTTTTCTCCTGCTTTCAAGCTTTTCATTCGACAGTTCGGTCGTGGGCATTTTTTGGACGCTATGCAAAGGCGGCATGCTGTGTATCCCGGATAGCTATCTCTACAAAGATGCCGGGCATTTGGGTGATTTGATTCAGCGGCATCAAATTTCGCATTTGTTGTGCATTCCGGCGCTATATCACGTTCTGCTTAAAAATGAAAAAGAAAAAATGCAATCGCTCAAAACTGCCATTGTTGCCGGGGAAGCCTGCTCGACAGAGGTTGTAAAACTGCACAAAGCCGTATTGCCGCAAACGGAACTGTTTAACGAATACGGCCCCACGGAAGGAACCGTTTGGGCCAGTGTATTCGATTGCCTGAATAATTTTACCGGCTCCTCCGTTCCTATTGGCCAACCAATTGAAAACACCCAACTATATGTTTTGGATAAAAACCTGCAACATGCTCCCATTGGCGTTCCGGGAGAACTTCATATTGGCGGCGAAGGCATCGCCCGCGGCTATCTGAACCAGGGAGAATTAACTACCGGGAAGTTTATCGAAAATTCGTTTTCGAACAACGGGCAACAAATAACGGACAATAAACAACGCCTTTACAAAACCGGCGATCTCGCCCGCCATCTCCCTGACGGCAACCTCGAATTCCTGGGCAGGATTGATCAGCAAATAAAAATTCGCGGCTACCGGATCGAATTGGGAGAAATCGAATCTGCGCTGCTTGAATCCCCGGGTGTAAAAGAAGCTGCTGTTGTTTTGGGCAGAGGCAAATCACATCTTCCAATAAAAGAAACGGAAATTTCTCCCGAAGAATTAGCGAAACAACTTCTGGAACTTGATTCGGCGGTGGCAACTCAAATTTTATCGGAAATTGAAGCGCCGCAAAACGGGTCGGTTACTAACCCGCCAGCTTTGGAACTGGCAATCAATAACGAAAACGAAATCGTACCGGAAAGTGCCGCTATTCACGAAAATGAATCGCTACCAGTGGAATCGGCGAGCCAAAATGGTGTGCTCGTCAAGCATCGCCGCCATTCGGATTTCGAGGTAACGCTCAACATTAAGCACGAGGGATTTATTCAACCCCCGCGGAAAACGCAGCGAGATTGGCTGGTTAACCAGGTAATCAACGAATTTAGCGATGATCTGCTGCATCTCGATAAAGTGGCGAAAAAGTTTGTACCTGGCAAAGACGCTAATCTTCATACGTACGATATATCCGATAAAAAACTGGCCGATCAGCAAATTATGGAGGATTGGCAAACGCCCATTATGAAAACGATGGCACAACATGTTTGCGAATCTCATGGCGATGTATTGGAAATCGGTTTTGGGCGCGGCATTTCCGCCGGATTTATCCAGGAATACGGCGTAAAATCCCATACGATTATAGAATCAAATTCCAAAGTGGTAGAAGCGAATTTCGTTCCCTGGATGAAACAGTATTCCGATAAAGAAATCCGCCTGATCTTCGGAAAGTGGCAAGATATTCAGGAACAATTGAGCACTTATGATGGTATATTTTTTCACGCCTATCCCCTTAATGAACAAGAGTTTATGGAATACGTACTAAATAGCATCACCTTTGCCGAACACTTTTTCCCCGTCGCCGCAAAGCTGCTGCGCAAAGGGGGCGTATTTAGCTATTTAACAACCGAAATCGATTCCCTGAGCCGGCGGCACCAGCGGGCATTATTTAACCATTTTTC
>CAXHHS010000844.1:0-3531 GCA_964015645.1 uncultured bacterium | reverse complement strand
ACACCAAGAAGCTCGTCGGCAGCGTCAGATGTGTATAAGAGACAGATACCGGACCTCCCATCACCAAAGCTTGAAATAAAATTCCATGATAAAATCGCCCATTTTTTTATTTATGCAATTTTAGGGCTTTTAATCAGCCGGGCGTTTTTAAACCAGCATCGTTTTCCCCGGTGGCGAAAAAGCCATACTTTAATCGCACTGATCCTGGGTGTTTTGTACGGCATCAGCGACGAGTATCACCAGTTGTACGTCCCCGGCAGGTCCGCCGATGTTCTTGATGTCGTAGCGGATTCCCTCGGTGTTATTGCCGGGGTAATAATTTTTCGCTTTAAAACCACTTCGCAGCGTATCTCTTCTATCGCAAGATAGTGTTTCTCTTTACACGCCTGGTGCAACTTCATAAAATATTTTTTACTCGATTTTATATAATATTTTGCTATCTTACTTCGCTACTGGATAATAACAAACAAAATCTTTCTCGGTTTTGTAACATTCGTAATTTCCAACCCCAGGAGTTTTGATGTTAGATGTAGATGAAAAAATAATTCCTCTAAAACATATTAATCTTACCGCAGATGAAATTATCGAAGATTACCGAATTGCTTTTCGCAGCCGTATGGCTAGCTTGCTCGGCAAAAAAGAAGTAATGGGCGGAAAAGCAAAGTTCGGTATTTTTGGCGATGGCAAAGAAATTCCCCAGGTTGCCCTCGCACATGCCTTCCAAAAAGGTGATATCCGCTCCGGTTATTATCGTGATCAAACGCTCTGGCTGGCACTCGGCATTTACACCATCGAAGAATTTTTTGCCCAACTTTATGCCCACGCGGATGTGGAATTTGACCCGGCAAGTGGCGGCAGACAAATGAATAGCCACATGTCCACCAGGGCTTTAGATAACGACGGTAATTGGAAAAACCTCACCGATCTATATTATACAACCGCAGACCTCTCCCCAACCGGTTCGCAAATGCCGCGTCTTGTGGGCCTGGGGTATGCTTCTAAACTGTATCGGAATTTGGATGAATTATCCCCATACAAACAATTCTCCAATAACGGAGATGAAGTCGCCTTCGGAATAATCGGTAATGCCAGTTGTGCGGAAGGAATGTTTTGGGAGTCAATAAATGCCATTGGCGTACTAAAAACCCCAACGGTTATTTGTATTTGGGATGATGATTATGGCATATCGGTTCCGAACGAATATCAAATAACAAAGACCGATTTAAGCGAGGTGTTAAAAGGATTTCAGCGCAAACGTGGCTCGAAAGAGGGCTTTGATATTTATAATGTAAAAGGATGGGATTACCCCGCAATGGTCGATACATTTCTGAAAGCAGCGAATATCGCTCGTAAAGACCATATGCCGTCGATTGTTCATGTCACGGAAATTACCCAACCGCAGGGGCATTCCACCTCCGGAAGTCACGAGCGCTATAAATCTAAAAAACGATTGGAATGGGAAAAAGAGTATGATGGCATTCGCAAAATGCGAAAGTGGATGCTGGAAAACGATATTATTTCCGCAAAAGCGCTCGGCCGCCTGGAATCAGAAGATGCTAAATTAGTAGAAAATATTCGCGATAAAGCCTGGGATTCATTTATAACACCAATTAAAGAAGAGCGCCAGCAAGTAGCGGATTTGATCGATAAAGTTGAAAATGAATCGAAAAATGCCCCGGCACTAAGTAAAATCAAAAACAAGTTATTGGCAAAACTAAATCCATTGCGACGAGATACGATAGTAGCGGCGGGTGAAGCATTACGAGCTATCAGAAACGAACAATTACCAGCCAAAACCGAGTTAATCAATTGGAAAAATCGAGAGAATACTGTAAATGAAAACCGCTATTCAGCACATCTTTATAGCGAATCGTCTCATGCTGCTTTGAATGTCCCGGAAGTGAAACCGGTTTTCACTCCCAAATCACCGATGAAAAACGGGTTCGAAATCCTCAACGCTTGTTTTGATGCCGCATTAGAACGCGACCCCCGAATTATAGCCTTCGGCGAAGATGTGGGTTACATAGGTGATGTAAACCAGGGATTTAAAGGCTTGCAACAAAAACATGGAGAGTTGCGCGTCTCTGACACCGGCATTCGGGAATGCACTATTTTAGGGCAGGCGATTGGATTAGCAATGCGTGGTTTACGCCCCATTGCGGAAATTCAATATCTCGATTATTTGTTGTATGCCTTGCAAATTATGTCCGATGACCTTGCCACAGTGCGCTGGCGATCTGCCGGGGGGCAAAAAGCACCGGTTATTGTGAGAACGCGCGGGCATCGGTTGGAAGGCATTTGGCACGCCGGTTCGCCGATGTCAAGTATTATCAATCTTGCCCGGGGAATGCATGTTTTAGTACCGCGCAACATGGTGCAAGCTGCCGGATTTTACAATACCCTGCTAAAAGGTGACGATCCCGGCCTGGTGGTTGAAGTGTTAAACGGGTATCGCCTCAAGGAAAAATTGCCCGGTAATATCGGCGAATTTACAATTCCCTTTGGCGTGCCGGAAGTGTTGCGAGAAGGGCGTGATGTTACGGTAGTGACCTACGGCGCTTGCTGCCGCCTATCTTTGGAAGCTGCCGAACTGCTTAGCGACGCAAATGTTGAAACGGAAATTATCGATGTGCAATCATTACTCCCGTTCGATTTGCGCCATGTTATTCTCGGCTCCCTCAAAAAAACCAACCGCATTATTTTTATTGATGAAGATGTTCCCGGCGGCGCAACCGCATACATGATGCAAGAAGTTTTGGAAAAACAGAGTGGCTACCGCTGGCTGGATTCCGACCCCAAAACACTCTCCGCCAAACCGCATCGCCCGGCTTTCGGTTCCGATGGCGACTACTGGTCAAAGCCGAATGTGGAAACCATATTTGAGGCGGTTTACGATATGATGCATGAAACAGACCCGAAAAAGTATCCGATTTTTTATTAAGCAACTGAACATGCTAAAAAACAAACGAATATCGTTGATTTTTTCGATAAGCAAGTAGCAGCCGGATAAAATACAAGCGTTACGGAAGTATTGATTTCCAATAAGGGATTCACTAACTTCCAATGAAGTAAAATTGTGAGAGTGAGCAAATGGGCGAAGTCCGGTCAAAAGCGACAATTGCCAACCCTGTCAAAAATGGCGTAAAGTCTATTGAAGTCGATTGCCTGGTGGACACCGGTACCGTTATGCTGATGCTGCCGAAAGATGTCATCGAAAAGCTCAACATTCCGGTTATCGGAAAAGCCGTTGTTACCCTGGCAAATGAAGATAAAGACGAAATGGATATCGCCGGCCCCGTTAGCATTACCATTGGCGACAGAAAAACGCATCTCGATTGCCTGGTCGGGCCGATATTGGGCGAGCCGCTCATCGGCCAAATCGTTTTGGAAAGTCTCGATTTAATCGTCGATGCCCAACGCCAACAGCTGCATCCTCGCCCGGAATCTCCGGCGTATCCTTCCTACAAACTGAAATGATAACTGACTGTCTCTTATACACATCTGACGCTGCCGACGAGCTTCTTGGTGTAG
>CAXHHS010000843.1:0-3532 GCA_964015645.1 uncultured bacterium | reverse complement strand
ACCAAGAAGCTCGTCGGCAGCGTCAGATGTGTATAAGAGACAGGCGGAAAATTTAGCGGTAGAATGTTCGCGAAATCCGTCGGATTGAGTTTGGCTGAAATTGATAAGGTAATCGTGTTTTCCGATATGGCCGGATGCCGTTCCCTGCCATTTTCGCAAGCCATCTTCTCCGCCAATAAACTGCGGCTGAAACACAACCGGTGCTGCGGCTGATGGTTTTGTCTCAATGCGAATTACCCCACCTGCTGCGTTGCCATATAATGATGCGCCCGGCCCGCGAAGTACCTCAATGGTACCAGCAGAACCAAAATCAAGATTGTTTAGCTGCGATTGTCCATCAACCATCGTCAGGGGAATACCATCGAGAATTATCTTAATTCCACGAACTCCGAATGACGCCCGGCTGCCAATACCGCGAATACTAATTCGATCTCCCTGGGAAAGATTAAAACGATTGTTTATTTGGATGCCGGGTATTCTCCTCAAAACTTTCTCCAAGGAAATGTCAGCTTCGCTTTGTTGCAATTGGTTTAAATCGATCAAATCCACAGTGTAAGGTAATTGATAGAGTGATCGCTTTAAACGTAAAGCAGTAACCGTAATAACTTCCGTTTCAAAAACGGGTTGTTTTGAAATTTGCAAAGAATCTTTTTTTTGTGGAGTGCTGGTCTGAGAAATACCCGACAAACTATAGATGACAATCAGAAAAAGTGATATAGTATTATTTTGCATTTTACAACTCATTTTTAAAATATAAGGTCTACCAAACTCACTTTTTTTAATTTCAAACAATTTAAAAGTTCTAGTTTAATAGTGAGCATATACTAATTTATCTTTTTAAAGATAACTGACAACATTCAAAAATATGTCTCAAATAATAATTTTTCGCTTGTGATTGTGACAGCCTCCTTGTAAAATAGACCATCATCTTCAGTAATTTGATTATAAAAAGCAGAACTTTTTTTGAAAGATCTTTCGACCTTTTTGTAAAACGCCTTATAGATACCAAAAGAGGATTCTATGAAAGTTGATTTACATCTTCATGCAATGGAACGATCCAGGTGTGCCCGAAATAGCGAAGAGGAAATGATCTGCGCAGCTATCGAATTCGGTTTGGATGGAATTGCTTTTACAGATCATCATAAATTCATGAGTCTTAAAAGGTTGCAAGAGCTAAACGAAAATTATGCCCCGTTTCGTATCTTCCGGGGAATAGAAATATCGGTCTTAGAAGGTGAAGATATTGTAGTATTTGGTGTCTATAGCCCAAAACTGGAATCGAATAATTGGCATTATAATGATCTTCATGATTTTATACGGGAGAAAGGGGGTTTTATGGCTCTCGTACATCCTTTCCGTCATCGGGATCATATTGGTGTTGATTTCGAGAACCTACCAACTGATGCTATAGAAATTCAATCGTTGAATACGGGAGCTTGCGATCGGGATAATATACTTTCTTTGATTAACAGACTCGGTATATACCCTTTTAGTAATTCCGATGCTCATAACATTAGAAATGTTGGAATTTTCTATAATAAATTAGACCGTTTCCCAGAAAATGAAATTGATTTTTTAACAATTCTTAAAGACGGTGAATATCAATGCCGGAAAATGCAGAGTCGTGTTGCATGTCAAAATGCTTTTATTGAAAAACGAGAAAAGCTAATCAAACAATTTATTGCAGAAGGTCGTGATCGGGATGAATTCCAAAGAGAAACAGGAATATGGGCAAGGTATTACGACAGGGTTTCTAAAGGGAGATCCAGTATAATTTAATGATAGGATTCTACAAGTTTTGGAAAAATTAATTACAACATCACCTCAAACAGCTTACCAATTTTCATTTGAATTAATCCAGAGTAGAAAGGAGTTAGATACTGTTTTAGAATTTTTTGTAAAAGATAAATTGCTAACGACATATGAAATAGTTCATTTGGAGAGGCCAAACTCAACTTATCGGCAGAGATTTATTGTTATTAGAGATATTCTAGATCGAAATCCGCTTTTACTAGATAACCCAAGATATAAAACTATTCCCTGGCTGGAAACACTTAAAGAATTCATTAATATCGAAAAAAACTTAAAACTCTCTCTTTGTAATAAAACAATAATTCAAGAAATTATCGATAAAGGCAACACAGATATTGGTAAAGTACAAAAGGTTGAACCAATCTTACGTTCAGGCAGCATTAATTTTCCCATTAAGATAATATCTGATACCGGAAAATTCTTTTTAAGATATACTTCGGCACTTGGCGGAGAGTGTTTTTTAAGGTATGATCCGAAAGAAACAATTTTTAGACATGTTCTTGGTGAACAAACCTTTCAAAAACTCATTGGGCCCGATGCAACTACTGTTACTATATATCCATCAATTATTGCCGCATTTACTAACTTACAATCTCGTGAATTAGAAACAACTGTTGATAGGTTGTTACAAAGGATAATTATACAACCATTTTATGCAGATGAGTATTTTAGAGTTCAAGATTATAACGAAAATAGGAAGAATTTGATATGGATGATTAAAAATTTTGCTAGAATAAATGCGCTTATTCATTCGTCTACAGTTGGTATTAATTCCGTTTTAGAATATAAGGATGAACAAAAATTTTCGTTACCTATCCAAAATCATATTAAAACAAACCAACATTTCTACCGCTACTCTACTTCCAATTTATATGAAGACTGGTTAAAGAAAATTAACTGGGTTACTCATATGGTTAAGAGTTTTGATAGATCAAACATTAGAGATTTTCCCAAAACAAACATACGAATTATTGATCATTATGAAAGAACACGGAAAGAATTTTATAAAGAAAATATCGATATTGAAGAAATATGGTGGGAAACAATCGAAACTTCATTAACCTTTTGGAAACAAGGTTCAATTTTAACAGGACCGGATATTAAGCCAAGCAATTCATTTTATAGAAAGACAGATGGGCATATAAGGCTTTACGATTTTGATTATTTTGCTTTTTTTGATGCGGCTTATCATCTTGGGCAAAGTATGTATACAGTTTTAAGGTTCTCATTTACCATTGAAGGTTTAACAAACCCTGATATTCTAATTGAATTATCAGAATTTTTTATTAATGAATATTTGCAAAACCTGGAAATTAATTTTACACAATTAACGCAAACCATACCGGGGCAATTCAAACAAATTGAATTTTTAAATCAGGTATATAAAGTTGCGATAATTTCATTTTTTTATACAATGATGCACGATATTTGCGAGAGAGAATTAACACCGGCACAAATTTCTAGCTTAAAAATTTTAACTAAATGGGTTTTAAAAAAACATGTCTAAACTAATCTCGAATAAATCTATTTTGGATTTGTTAAAAGACAGCTACTTAAATACGCGTTTGGAGATATCTAGCCCACATGAACTTTTCATTTTGGATGAAATGTTTTTCCAAATCAAACAGGATTTTTATAAAGAACAGCTATGTGAACATCAAACTATAATAATAACTTCAAGAGTTTTATTAGAAGAACTTGTAGATACCAAAAAAGGCAG
>CAXHHS010000842.1:0-3533 GCA_964015645.1 uncultured bacterium | reverse complement strand
ACAGTTATCAGCAAACCGAAACCAAATATATGGTTGCAGCTATTTTTGCCTTTACCATCATTAGTTTGCTGTTAATGATCGGCTCCGGTGTTTACTCCACGAAAGCGGTTGGCAAATCGGAAAGAAAATTAACAGAAACCCTGCGAGCCAAAAATGAGGAGAAACGCCAATTTATTGCCTATGTCTCCCACGAGTTGAAGACATCCGTTTCCGCTATCAATCTCAGTACTAAAATTTTGAAAAATAAACGTACCGGAACATTGAATGACGACCAACAGGAGGTAATCAAATACATTCAAGATCAAACCAAACGCCTTTTAAAAATGGTGAATGAAACGAAAGAGTTTTCTAAAAAGAAGAATTAAAAACGTTGAACTTTAATCTCAATTATGAATCAACCAGGTAAAGGAGATTTATGATGAAGAAACTGTTGATACTTTTAATCGCGTTGGGAGTTTTGCTTGGAGTCTTTTCCAAAGAAGTAACCCTGATGGCAGAGGCCTACCTGGGGCAAACGACCACCCACACGGTGCAAAAAGGAGAATCTTTAAGCGAGATCGCCTATCAATATTATGGAAATGCCTATTTGTGGCGAGAGCTGTCCCTGGTTAACATGGCGCCGGATCCGGATTTAATTCTACCTGGAGAAGAAATTACGATTCCCAGCCGGGATGTGATCTACCGGCTAAATAAAGCAAAAACCATCAGCACGGTGAAAGATTTGGTTGTGGTAGATGAAACCGTTGCGAACCGCTCGCCTCAAAACGACCGAGATTCTCATTTAACGATGGAAGAGCCGGCTGAACAGCCGGCATTGCAAGAAGACGAATTTACATCGGATGAGAATACGCCAATTACACTCGAACCAGTTGAGGAAACCGAAGCTGGCGCAGAAGAAGCCGGCTTTCCCTGGATTTGGCTGATCGCTGCTGTGTTACTAATTGGCGGGTTAATCGGGTTGGCATTTTACCGTCGCCGCAAACAGGCGGAGATTAGGTTTAAAGACAAGCCGGAAACCAAACCGGTATTGCGAAAAGATTCCGAATTAGAGCAAAAATGGGATTGGTCCGATATTACAAAATCTGAGGAAGTCGAAAGCGATAACGGAAAAAATCGCAATAAAAAACGTAATCGTAATCATAAAGAGAAAGAACCGATTGAATTAGGATAAACGCTTCCCGGAACCGGGTTTATCATCGCAACCGAAACCCCCTCTCAAAAAATATGGCCGATGGTAACCCGGTTTCGATTTACCACCGCATGTCAAGAATCGACTTTTACCAATTTTTCAAATTTAATTTCATTGTTTCTTTGATTAATCGCTAAAATATCCACCATTCCTTCATCTGCCGAAAACGGTTCAATAAGCAAATCCTCCTTTAACCATTTATAAGTATCCAACCCCGCGGGTACATCCTGCGAATTTACACAAGCTGCCAGGTTTGCTAATGCAACCAACCCAACACCGGATTCAAATACGCTGCTAATAACGGCTTTTAGGTGATATTTTTTTGCAAGCTGGGCAAATTGCATTGCGCGTTCGAACCCGCCCAAAACGCCCGGTTTTAAAATTAGGGCAGCGGTTGCAGGTTTAGGCTTAAAAGAGAGCGGCGATATATCCCGCAGCGATTCATCTAATGCAATCGGCATATTGGTTTCGCGGTAAAGCGTATCCAGCCCGAGGGGATTTTTTAGCGGTTCTTCGATGTATTCGATGTTGCAATTAACAATTGCGTTACCAAACGTAATCGCATCCGGCAAGCTCCAGGCGCGATTGGCATCCAGGCGGAGAAAAGTATCCAATGGCAATTTTTGGCAAGCGGCTTTTACCATGGAAATATCATCCGCAAGCGATTGCCGGCCAACTTTCAGCTTTATTGACTGGTAACCTTCATCTAATAAAGATTTAATTTGTGAGGAGAGATTTTCAGCGTTCCCGGTGAGTAGTCCATTTAAAGAAATCTTTTTGCGAGGAGCTTCGGATAATAATCCGCAAAGCGATTGGCGATTTGCAGCGGCAAGTAAATTCAAAGCTGCCATTTCGATGCCGAAGCGAACGGAGGGAAATAACCCATAATTGCCGAGCCAGTGCTCAAACTGCCCATTTAGTTCAAACAGGTTTTTAGAAATAGCCTGTCCCAACAATTCGGACTTAAGGTTAACGATTTGAGTTTCGGCTTCCGAAATGTCTTCCGAGTGCAATCCGGGGAATGGGGCAATTTCGCCGAGGCCAACGTCGCCCACTTCGTTTTCCATTCGGATAATTCGCCCGTGGCGGGCAGTTATTTCTTGCCCCATCATTGTTAGCGACGATACCAGCGGCAAAAAATAGCAAAAAATTTCCAGTGATTTTATTTTCATCGAGGAATTCAATCCGAGTGCACAACTGCGGCAAGACTCAAAGAATCATTAATTCGTTTCCAGACACACTTCATCGCCGACTTTAATCTCGCCATTGTCGAGTACTTCGCCAAACGCCCCACCATGCCAATTTGGTTTGAGGGCCTTCTTTAATCCCGAATACATTTCATCCATCAATTCGCAAGGCTTGGTTTCGCCCCAAATGCGAATTCGGCATTTGCCAATTTTTAAAATTTTACCACGGGTATCTGCCAAAGGCACTCCGCTAACCATCAGGTTTGCCCGGCGCATCGAGGGATCTATCTTTTCCGATAATTCGCCTTTCAATTGTTCAAAAACCTCTTTTTCGATAATTGTTACCTGCCGTTTTCGTCCCTGGTCGGCATTTCCGGCTAAACCGGATCCAGCAACCAATTTTGCCTGGTTAACGGGATCCATCGGCCCGCGTTTCATTCGTTTTAACCAGATGGCATCCAGTTTTCCATTATCAGACATTGTTTTCATCTCCTTTTAAAACAGTTTTATTACATTAATCACAAATAACCAAACTTTTTCCAATTCTATACTTATATTTTGCTAAATAAAATAGAAAATTGAAATAGATTGAGGCAAACATGTTCTCTGACTTCAAAATTGGCCCGCAGGCAATGAAGTTTTTTCAAATGGGCTACCAATCGCAAATGGAAGGCAAATTGGAAGAAGCCGAATATTATTATAAAAAATCCCTCGAAATTGAAAAAACTGCCGAGGCTTTCACATTTCTTGGCTGGACATATAGCCAAATGAATAAGCTGGAAAAAGCTATTAAAGAGTGCCAAAAAGCCATCAACATCGATCCGGATTTCGGCAATCCTTATAACGACATTGGCTCCTATCTTTCCCAACTTGGACAATTAGATGAGGCCATTCTTTGGATGGAAAAAGCCAAATTGGCGCTGCGATATGCAACACCAGAGTATGCTTATTTTAATCTTGGGCAGGTTTATGAAATGAAAGGCCTGTGGCCGAAAGCGTTACGGGAGTATCGTGACGCTTTAAAAATCAATCGCGATTATGAACCGGCAAAAGTGGCTTTTTCCCGGTTAGAGAGCCGGCTGAATTGAATGTGGTTTTCAAATATTACCGGGAAATTCAAGTTTTTGATCTTTCAATTCCCCTGGCTTCCATTGGAA
>CAXHHS010000841.1:0-3538 GCA_964015645.1 uncultured bacterium | reverse complement strand
GGTTAGCATTTCCCCGCCGGGTCTACACAAAAAGCCATTTTGATTATATGATAGAAGTAATCGAAGAAGTGTGGAAACGCCGCGACCAAATTCCCGGTTACCAAATTACCTATCAACCAGGGTTCTTGCGACATTTCTCCTGCTATTTTAAAGCACTTGATTGAACTTAAATCAACATAGTCAGCAATCTCAAAATCCTGATATCTCCCAGTTTTGCCCGCATTCGCTGCCGCTGTTCCGCCCTCAGGTATTTCACAAATTCTCCGGAAACAGGGCGTTTATGTCGCAAAAAGGCAGCTTTAAGATATCCCCACAAAAAGAAGATGCTGCCAATAAAAGCCGGTTTATCCTTTAGCCGGTTTAAGGCCCGAAAAGTCTGAAACAGTGGGTGATAGCCAATCAGGTAATCCCGAATTCCACAACGATAGCGTGCTTGCAATAAATTTCCGTTTGCCGTGCCGGTAAGGCGATAGTGATATACTTTTAATTCCGGGAATGAGGCCACTTCCCAACCGAACATGCGCGCGCTGATCTCTGCCACGGCGTCTACTCCGCCATATTTGAGCGGCAAATATCCTCCAATTGCCTCGTAACATTCCCGCCGGAAAAACTGGAACGGCCCACCGACGCTATTTCGGGCGCAGATAATCTCTTCAAATTTGCCATCATGAAGATCAAACCGGATTCCTCCCGCAACACCCAATTTCGGATTCTGTTTAAATTTTGCAATAACATTCTCGTAATAAGTGGAAGTAAACGATACGTCAGCATCCAAATTTCCGATATAATCGTACCCTACGCCAGTGAGCTGTTGGTATCCGAAGGCAATGGCTTTTGCTTTGGAACCAAAATTTCTGTTAGAATCGACTGTGGTACGCAATAAAATAATAAAACGGTGTGTTCTGGCATATTCAAGAACGATCTCATCCGTGCGATCCGTCGATCCGTCGCTGACAATAATCCATCTCTCCGGTAAAACGGTTTGGGAAATCACCGAGCGGATAGTTTTTTCTATATAGTCTTCTTCATTTCGCGCTGCGGTAATCAACACGTATTTGGCCATAATAAAATTCCTTTAATCCAATATTCCATTCATCCAATAATCCATCACTCCAATCAACCGCTACGCAGCAAGTTGATACGTTCCAGGCTGTTCAACTTTATCTTGTAACGTCGCCTCAATGCAGGCGGACAGTTTTTCCACTAACAGTTGCACAAATGGTTCAACGAGCATTCCCTTGGGGCTAATCGGAAGCTCTTGCACATCGACGCCCTCCAGGGCGATTTCCCCCCAACCGAAAAACGGGTCGTTAAACAAGGAAAAATTCTTTCGCGGGCGGAAAAGGGTTATCGTACCCGGGTACGGTTGGGGTATATAGTTTTCATGCGCCTGATCATTGATTTTACCTAACAATTCGTGTGGATATTTGCCAGCGCCATTCTGTCCAAATTTACCGGCCAACTTTGCGAGCCGGGCATTAGCCTTTTCTTTTAAACGGGTTTTGGCAACGCCGCTTTTTTTCTTGAAAAATGTATTACGGTCTTCCGGGGAAAGCATCATCAGATTTTCCCCGTGAAATTTGACATTTTGAAATAATATTTGGGAACGATTTAAAAAAGAAAGTTCCCGGGCGTTATGCTTGATGTTATAGGTTTCAAACATCGCGAGCAAGGCGACTTCCTGTCCCTGGGCATTGAGTTGCCGGGCCATTTCCAGTGCAATAGTGCCGCCGAGACAGTAGCCGCCAACATAATACGGCCCTTCCGGTTGCAGCGTACGAATTTCTTCAATATAATGCGCGGCCATATCCTCAAAGCGTGTAAAATACCCGGCCTTGCCGTCCAGTCCCTGGGATTGCAATCCATACAGTGGTTGATCTGGCCCCAGGTGCCGTGCTAAATCGCGATATAGCAGCACATTCGCTTCCGCACCATGCACGCAAAATAACGGCGGTTTCGATCCGTCCGGCTGAACCGGCACCAGGGAAGACCAGGGGCGATTCCAATCTTTTTCTCGAATCAAATCTGCCAAAGCCTCAATCGTCGGCGCTTGAAAAAGCGTTGCCAGCGGCAAATTAACGCCCATTCGCTTTTCAATCTTTGCAAACAATCGTGCAGCCAGGAGGGAATGCCCGCCGATCTCGAAGAAGTTATCATGAATACCAATTGGTTTGACATCTAAAATCGTTTCCCAAATTTGGGCTAACTGCGTTTCCAGCATATCTCGCGCTGCGATGAAGGTTGGTGATAATTGGCTGTTTTTATTCACGATCGGGGCTGGTAATGCTTTTCGGTCTACTTTTCCGTTCGGAGTTAAAGGCAGCGCTTCCAAAAACATGAATCGCGCAGGAACCATGTAATCAGGTAAATTCTCCTTCAGGTGGCGACGCAGTTCAGCAATTTCCAGGCGGGATTTATTTTGAGCAACGATGTAGGCAACAAGTTGCTTCCCGGTGGAATCATCTTCCCGTGCAACCACCACGTTTTGTTTAACATCGTGATGCCGGTTTAACTGTGATTCTATCTCCCCTAGCTCGATGCGAAAACCGCGAATTTTTACCTGGAAATCGGTACGGCCGAGGCATTCCAATGTGCCATCCTTGCGCCAGCGAGCCAGATCGCCGGTTTTATATAATCGTGATGCGTGATGCCCTTCGACAAGCTCATGATAAACAGTATTATGTGGAACGGAGGGCAAAGCGCTAAGGGCTGAGGGCTGAGAGCGAAATTGTCTCCGATTCTCCGGTTCCCCGGTCCTCCGATTCGACTTTTCATTAAAAGGATTTGGGATAAACTTCTCCTCAGTCAACTCCGGGCGGTTTAGATACCCCCGTGCCAGACCGTCGCCGCCAATGTAAAGCTCGCCGGCAACGCCGACGGGAACCGGCTGTAGATTGCGATCCAGGATATAAACCTGTGTGTTGGCAATCGGTTTGCCGATAGAGACGATCTCCTGATCCGGCTGCATTTGCGCTACGGTTGACCATACTGTGGTCTCCGTGGGGCCGTACATATTCCAGAGTTCGACGCCTTGATGCAACAAACGGTTGCAGAGTTCCGGCGACATTGCCTCTCCGCCACAGAGTGCTTTTAGGGTGTTGCTGCCAGACCAGCCACTTTCCAGAAGCATTCGCCAGGTTGCCGGAGTGGCTTGCATGATGGTGGCGTGGTGATCCGATAAAGCACGGGCAAGCAATTTCCCATCCGAGGCAACCTCCCGGCTTGCAATGACTGTCTGCGCCCCGGTTATTAGCGGCAGGTAAAGTTCCAGCACCGCAATATCGAACGAAAGCGTGGTAACGGAAAGCAATACATCTGCTTCCGTTATTCCGGGCTGTTTTGCCATCGACATTAAGAAATTTACTGCTGCTCGATGAGATATTTGTACCCCTTTTGGCTTCCCGGTAGAGCCGGAAGTGTAAATCACGTATACCAGGTTCTCCGGATCGACTCTCAAGTTCAAGTTACCATCGTTTTCATTAGCAATTTTTTTCCAATCAGCGTCGAGATTTACGATTGCCGGCTGCCTGCCCCTTTG
>CAXHHS010000840.1:0-3545 GCA_964015645.1 uncultured bacterium | reverse complement strand
GGGGAGCTTAAGTCTCTAATTTATAGACGTTTATCCAAGTTCCTAAAGTAGAACTAAACACTCCCTAAAAAGACATAAATGCAAATGGTTACGACCACTAACGCAATACCAAACCCCTTGGCGTATTTCCATTGGGTCATATCCAAAATGCCAACATCCTGTATCTTGAAGTCTTTCTTTTTGGGATAAAAATAAGAGACGATATGCATCACGACAACATTCAGCACGAACTCGATACCCCAAATATGCACGAAGTGAAGATCGACGCCGATGATAAAGTAGGTGGTGATATAAAAAATAAATCCGAACAACAACCCGGCTTTAGCGCCGGTTGCCGAGACTTTTGGGAAGAAAAAGCCCGCCAGGATTACGGTAGCCATCGGAATGAAGAAGATGCCGTTCAACTCTTGCAGCAATTGATATAAACCCTCCGGCGCATCCGCCACCAATGGGGCAACCGTTATTGAAAAAATGGCCAAAATCGAAGAGGTTATTTTACCAATCCAAACCAGGCGATTTTCACCGGCGGTTTTATGAATGTATTGTTTGTAGATGTCCAGGCTAAAAATAGTGGCGGCGCTGTTTAGCGCGCTGTTAAAGGTGCTCAACACCGCGCCCATCACAACTGCGACAAAAAAACCGGTCATCCAAAACGGCAGCACTTTTTTTATCAGTAATGGATAAACCGAATCCTGGTTTTGGTATAACGTATCGCCAAAGTAGTAGAAACCGATCAGTCCCGGCAACAGGATAATAATCGGAACGAGGATTTTTAAAACACCGGTATACAACAGCCCTTTTTGCGCTTCAATTAGATTTTTAGCACCCAGCGCACGCTGGATAATGGATTGATGCATACACCAAAAATAAAGCTGGTTAATAATCAAACCGGTAAATAGCACCTCAAAGGGCATCACGGAATTCGGGGCGCCAATGACATTAAACTTGGAAGGCTCGTTTTCAAACACTTTAACTAAGCCGGAAAAAATATTACCGTCTCCAATATTCCAAAGTGCCAAAAGCGGCACTGACAATCCAGCAATCAATAATCCATATCCGTTGATGGTATCGGTATAGGCAACCATTTTTAATCCGCCGAAAATAGCGTAAACGGAGCCGACAACGCCAATGGCGATAACCGTTATCCACAATCCTTCGGTTTTGGTAACGCCCAATATTTCCGAAATATTAAAAATGCTTTCAATATTGATCGCGCCGGTGTATAACACAATCGGTAACAAAGTGGTCACAAATGAAAAAATGAGCAGCAGCGCCAGCAGCGCCCGGGTTAAACCGTCAAAGCGTTTTTCCAGAAACTCCGGTATTGTTGTAAGCCCCATTTTCAGATACCGGGGGATAAAATAGAGTGCTGCCGCCACCAATGCGATGGCCGACGTGACCTCCCAGGCAATGATAATGGCGCCAAACCGGTAGGATGAGCCGTTCATTCCGATTAAATGTTCTGTTGAGATGTTCGTTAACAGCATAGAACCGGCGATCACAATTCCGGTCAGGCTCCTGCCGCCTAAAAAGTAGCCGTCTTTCGAATTCAGATTATCTTTTCGCAGCCGGTATACCGAATAAATTGCCACAAACGCCGTAAACGCCAGAAAACTTAAAAATTGAACCATGACTGTATGACCTCCGGAATATTGCTTTTAAAAGTTCTATTACTTCCAGCATTTTTTAAAAGGTTAAAAAATGAAAATGGAATAAAAAAGAGTTATCTTTTACGGATGAAAATACTGGCGAGAAATATGACATATTCTTAAAAGTGGATATTGTGGAAGAACCGGTCATACCGGTTCCGAAATCCGCTTACGCCCTGCTCTGCTGGCAAAATGTGGACAGCGAGTCCAAAATCGAATGCGTACGATTCGCCTGGGGTACAAACCCGGAACGCATCGAATCGGTATGCCCGGAAGACCTGTGCAACGAAGTCGTTCGTCGCCGGGCGGTTTTTCATTTGCAGGATTCCATTCGGCAGGGGAGATTGCAGGGATATGCCATTCAAAAGCTTGCGTCGGATGGTTCAACGCACTTTCCAGAATTGGTTGCGCCTGATTAGCTTTAGGATTGGAAAGATGGAATACTGGAATAATGGGAAGTAAAATATTCCGATATTTCACCATTCTATCGATAGTTCCTCAACCCAATCCTATAATATATTTGCAATTTCAGCATCCAGCACCCTTAAAAAATAGTAGTTGTTTGATGATCATTTCTGATTCCATAACAGTATAGTTTTGGAGAATTACTATTTAAAACAGGTATCAACCAAAAGCGACTGACATATAACTGACATATAGATGAATCTAAAGATTTAGAATATTTATCTGCTTTTCAATACCTTCTCTGATTTCTGTAGACATAACCTCTATTGCCGCTTCCAATAATTTGACCACAGTTTCGTCAAATGAATTTGCTATTTTCGCCTGGCTTGCCCATTGAATCTTTTCAAAAAGAGTAGACGGAATTCTTAATCTGAGTTCTTGATAAGAGACGCTGTATGTGGGAACATTATTTTCTGCTTTTTTCCAGGAAGGTAATCCAATTAATCGTTGTCCTCTTTCTTTGCTAATAAAAACAAGTTTTGGCTTATTGTAGACCCCGTCTCTGATGTTTCTTTCAAGTGTTGAAGCAAAAGATTGAATTGGATCTTTAGCATTACTCGATATGAGGCCCTTATTTAAAATAACCTTTGCGAGTTCTTTTGAACTCATGGGTGTGTTTTTTTCTTTCAAGATATCATGAGCTACTTGTTGTACTTTCATGTTAGCACTCCTTTTTTGTTTTGTTTATTTGTTTAAAACAATAAACAAATAAACAAAAAAATGCAACTGAAAATTTAAAAAATTTTCTTTAACAGTACATTTGAACATATATCAGATTGCATTAGTGTAATTATACAAGAACTGCATTATTTTAATCCCAATTTCTTATCGTATAGCAGTTTTGCCAATTCTTTAAATTCTTTGTTAAATGATTTTCACTTTATTATCATTTAAACTTCAAAGATAGATTTTATTTGTAAATAAAAGAATTGTAAACCGGCAAACAAAAAACTCTAAGCATAATATTAACAGAAGGATACCAAAAACGAATGGCAAAAAAACTGGTCTTAGTTTTCTTTTTTATTGGGGAATTTCTGTTGGCGCAAGAAGAAGCTCCCGGCAACCAGGCAATTACGCTTAACTGGCAACTTCAAAATAGCGGCTTGCAAGCCTCAATACGCGGGATTTGCGCGGTGGATGATAAAACTGCCTGGATTAGCGGCAGCGGCGGGCAGTTTGCCATTACGAAAAATGGTGGCGAAACCTGGCAACCAGGCAAAGTGCCGGATGCAGATTCGCTGGATTTCCGCGATGTGGAAGCATTTGCGAACGGAACAACTTATTTGCTCAGTGCCGGCAATGGCGAAAAGTCGCGGATTTACAAATCAACCGATGGCGGTAATAGCTGGAAATTGCAATTCACCAATCCCTACCCGCAAGGCTTTTTTAGCGCACTGGCCTTTTGGGGTGTAGAAAACGGCATTGCCTTTA
>CAXHHS010000839.1:0-3552 GCA_964015645.1 uncultured bacterium | reverse complement strand
CATCCGGTTGGGTGTTTTATAGCCGGATTAGCTCTGTTTGTCAGCCTCGCTTATCTATTGCTATTGCAGAAATCTCATTTTACATACAATTTGGTACTTTTGATTATTGGCGCAGGATCTATTTTATTTTCTACTCGCTGGTTAGTCGTCGTAATATTAGCGATATTTGCCGGATGGGGCGGTATTGTCCTGATTTTACCACCTGATCCGAGTTTAGATTTTTTTGGCTATGTTTTGTTCACAGCAACCATACTTTCAGTGGTTATACACTTTGCTCGTCTTCATACTTATCGCCGATTAGAAAAAATGCGCCTTCAGGATGAAATGCTGAAAGAAGAACGCAGGCAGATGATCGCGGACCTTCGAGATAAAAAGGAAGAACTCAGTCTGCTTAATCGCTCTTTAGAACAAAAAGTGGAAGTTCGAACCGCGGCGTTACAAGTTGAAGTTAATGAACGAAAGAAAGCAGAGATAGCGCTGGAACATCAATTAAAAAAATTGCGCGACCTGGGCGTACGCATTCAATCTTTACGGGAAGAGGAACGATTAGCGTTAGCTCGCGATATGCATGACGAGCTGGGCCAGCATCTCACCAGCCTCCATCTACATCTCGGTTTTTTGGAACAAAAAATATCTAATGCCGAGGTAAAGATTGAATTACCTGAGTTAAGAAGTGAAATTACTTGGATGAAAAGTACCGCATTGGTTACCATCAATAAGTTAAAAAAGCTGATTACCGAGCTTCGACCGGAAATGCTCGATCATCTCGGCCTCCCGGATGCTTTGGAATGGCAGATAGAGGAATTCCACAAGCGTACGGGGCTGCCTTGTAAAGTAGCTATTGAAGTTGAAGATATTAACCTCGGAAATGTAGAAGCTATTGCAGTTTACCGTATCTTTCAAGAAAGCCTGACGAATATTGCTCGCCATGCCAATGCCAAAAACTTTTGGGTTAACCTGACACAGTCTAACGAGAACTTTTACCTGGAAATAAAGGATGATGGCAAAGGCTTTTCCATTGAAAAATTAAAGAGTTCCGAAACTTTCGGATTGATAGGGATGAAAGAGCGCGCCTATGTTTTTGGAGGGGAAGTGAAAATAGATAGCGCGCCTGGTAAAGGAACCACGATTCAAATTCGGATTCCGGTTCCAAAGCCGGAAATATCGTAAATCCATTTATCGGGATAGCCATAATGGAATCCGTTTATAAGCATAATATGTCATTGTGAATCCTCTAAACAACATGAACATCGTCATTGCCAGCCATAATGCATGATTCTCAAAAGCACCTTGTGTAAAAAAGTAGGTTGGCAAAAAGACGATAAGTGTACAGAATAGCATCGAATTTCGCATCGATTTGCTATCGGTTGCCCCAATAAAAACGCCGTCCCAAATAAAACAAATTCCACACACCAGCGGGGCAGAAATTGTCCAACCGATAAAGAGCAAAGCCGTATCAATGATCTCAGGATTATTTGTAAATATTCGTATAATTTCCGTTGGATAAAGATAATATCCGGCGGTAAAGGCGATGCCAACAACTGTCGTCCACAAAAATAAATAGCGAATGGCTTTTTTCAATGCCTTCTTTTGTTTCGCGCCAATAAATTTTCCGACCAGGCTTTCTGCCGCAAATGCCAAACCGTCGATAAAATGTGCCAGTACCATCCACAATTGGAATAAGATGGCATTGGCCGCCAAAATAACATCGCCAAACGTTGCTGATTCGGCAGTAAAATAAGTGAAAACAAATACCAGGCAGAGCGTGCGGATAAAAATATCCGAATTGATGGCGAGGAAATTTTTAAACGGCTTTGGGTTTAGAACGCTCTTTTTGATCAAACGAAATTCGATTAATGTGTATTTTTGAAAAAACAAATAAACTGCAATCAAAAGCCCGATGTATTGCGCCAAAACCGTTCCTAACGCCACACCATCGGAGTTTAAGTGAAATACAAAAACGAGCAGATAACTGAAAATAATGTTCAGAACGTTAACAGCTACCGTCAAAATTAGCGGATAATTCGCATTTTGCATGCCCAAAAACCAGCCGTGAAAAGCATATAATGCCAATGTCGCTGGGGCAGCCCCAATTCGGATGTCATAATAACTTCGGGCAAAGGTTTCCACTTCGGCAGATGCGTCAAACAGGTAAAAGCATAACCAGGCAATCGGAGTTTGCAATACTAATAAAAATGCTGCTGCGGCAATAACAACAATCAACGCCCGACTAAAGATTAAAATGGATTCCCGGTAATCATTTTTCCCGAATGCTTGGGCGGTAAGGCCGGTTGTGCCCATTCGCAAAAAGCCAAATCCCCAATAAATGAAATTGAAAATAGTACTGCCGATAGCGATGGCGCCGAGAAAATGAACGCCTTCTAAATGACCCATTAATGCGGTATCGACCAAGCTCAATAACGGAATCGATAGATTGCTCAAAATATTAGGAATTGCCAGACGGAGAATTTGCTTATTCAAATTATAAATCTTTTTTCTTAAAGGCTAAAAACAAAACATACAGAAACTTGCAACTTTTTGCTTTTTTCAGTAAAATTAACCCATGATAATAAAGTCTAAAGCATTATTTTTCATTTTTATAGCAGTATTGGGTTTGCAATCACTCCGAGGGCAAGCGGATCAAGAAAACGCCGTTAAATTTGAGATATTGCTAAAATTATTATCATTAAATAAAAATTTTAATCTTGCGGAAATCGATACGGTTTACCTGTCGATGATTTTTGATGCTTCCATCGAGGAATCGGATGTGAAAACAGGGGAGTATAAACAATTGTTAATTGATAATCTTAAATTACCATTTAAAGAAAAACCCCTTGTCATTTCAAAAGTTGTCGGGCAAAATATGAGTTCTACAGATTTTAGAAATAGCCACGGCATTATTGTTTTGCCGGAAAGCGAACGGTTTATAAAACCGGTGTTAAATTTTTGTACAAACTCCCAGGCTCTATCGATGGCAATGGATTCAACATTTTGCTCTCAAGGTGTTTCAATCGTCGTAGATTACAATGAAAACTCACAACCGGAAATCTGGTTTAATGTAACTTCTCTCAATAACGAAGGGGCGAGCTACGATAAAGAAATTTTACAGCTTGTGCAGCATTTACGGTGGTAAACGGGGGCGTGATACGTGTTGCGTGAACGTGGTTTTGTAGATCACACATCGCATACCATGTACCACGTAATGTAACGAATCACAAAAATATTTATCGAATCCATTTATTCGACGAAAACCAACAATTAACTCACAAAACCATGTCAACAAAAGAAAGCAACATAACAATCGCAGCCAAGTTTTGGATTTTAGCGATTACTATTTTCGGGCTGATGGCCGGTTTTGCCGCGTATACTTTTTTTGTTACCAGTAAACTATTAAAAGATGAATTTTTCAGGAAATCCGATGAACTCGTTGTATCGGTTTCTGATAAAATTGGTGCGGCTATTTGGCTGCACCAGGACAGTTACCGCAACCGAATTTTACAACCGTTAGAGAACGAACCAACCGTATCATTTTTATATCTTGCCAATCCCCGG
>CAXHHS010000838.1:0-3552 GCA_964015645.1 uncultured bacterium | reverse complement strand
CCACTTTGTGGGTGGCATAAAATTAGATTTTTCAAACACGCTCTAAGATTATGCAAATAGTTTAAGCCGGTAGTCGAAAAAATGTTGTTGTTTGCTCTAAAAATCGCAAAAAATGAAATGATTCAAAAAATAATTCTGCTCAATATTATTCTGCTAATAAAAAATGAAATAGAGCAGGGGAGCACATTCACAACTTTTAATATATGGAAAAGGAGATTTGTATGGCAGAATCTATTGAATTTCGAAACAAGCAAGTCATCGAACGATTAATGGCGGAAGTTGACAAGGGGAACTTAGCCGTTATCCAAGAAATTTACTCCGATGAATATGTCGATCGCACACCATCTCCAATTCGAGGGTTAGCACCGGGAAAAGCCGGCATCCGGAAAGCGGCAGAAATTTTTAGCAAGGCGTTTCCAGATACTAAACATCAGCTTGAACAAGTGATTGCAGAGGGTGACCGGGTTGTATTACACATGTCTGCCGAAGGAACCCATACCGGGGAATTATTCGGAGTTGCTCCAACCGGGAAAACCGTTAAACTTTCCGGGATTTCCATTTACCGGCTATCGGAGGGAAAAATTGTAGAACGATGGGCCTACCATGGCACCGGGGTATTGGAACAGCTTGGGATTGAGCTGCCAAAATAACAGGGGCTACCGAAGCAGACCCTGTTTCCCCTGTTCTTTTACTTCAATCCAGCATCATAACAAACCAGCTCCACGCAATTCCCTTCCGGGTCGTTTATATAAAGACTGCGCCAATGTACCCAGGCGTGCTCGGCAGTCTCAACTTGCAAACCAAGTTTTTCCAGGCGTTTTTTTTCGGCTTCAAAATCATTCGATGATATGGTAAATGCGATATGATCCACAGTGCTTTTTTTCGAATCCAGGCCGTAATAACCTGTGCTGCCCTTCCGGTCAAATAGCGCTAAAATTTGCGTATGGCCGGCGTACCCATCCGCGATTTTAAAAAAGGCTGCGTGGTCAAATCGTTTCATCAATGGCAGACCAATCACTTCCTCGTAAAATTGCTGCATTTTATCTAAATTTTCCACACGCAAAGCTATTTCACCAAGCGCTTTGATGGGTGTTTGTTTTTGAGTCACCATCACTCCAAGTTATTGATTTTAAAAGGTTTTTGGTTTTGCTACAAACAATCCTGCGAAGCAGGCTCTGTAAATCCAAAGCAGATATCCTAACATTAAGGCCAGCAGCGGCGCAATCATCCAATTTCGAGGATCGAGGAGGAGATGGTAAAGCAGGATATTTACAACATCCGGTGCTAAAATAGCCAGGCCAAGTGGCACAAACCGGTTCGAGAGCAGCAAAATACCGCCCAGAACCTCGATGCTTTTAATGGCATAAATGTAACCGCTGGAAACCAATATCGACATAAATGGATGAAATTCGGGAACCGGAATGAAGGTATAAAAACCATTCAGGCCAAATATTAGGAAAATTAATCCGAGTAAAACGCGTGCGATTTTCTCTAAGATTTGCATAGCATTTCCCCTTTTATGGATGGTTTATAGATAATGTCTTTGCCACATTTCACCTGCGGCTTAAAATCGCTTCATAAATTGTAACATTCATCAAAAACAACAAAAGGCCATAGACAAAGTCTTCAATTGGAATCGTAAAAACTCGCAAGGAAAGATTCTCCGCGTTATTATACCAAACGACTTCCCCTTCGATAAAAGAACCGGTTAAGATACCATTTACAATCAAAAATGGAAATAGAAACACCACGAGATATGCCAAGTAAAACCGTCCCAGGTAATCCGATTTAAAAACGATACTGTGTAAAAGCAAAAATACTGAAGTAAAAATAAAGGTTACACCGGTATATAGTTTATCAAGATTTAGTATTCCTGCAATAAGTAAAATGATGGCTAATGCCAGGGTAATATATCCCGAAACCGGTTTGAGACAATCTTTTTTTACCAGTATTTTTAAACAGAAATAGGTAAAGACGCAAGCGTAGGGAATACAAATAAAAAACAACCATTCCTCCAGCGGCAGATTGATGAGGTCGATGCCGATTAAATAACGTGGATTAAATCCCCAAATACCCCATTTTGTGAAATAAACATCCCAAAAAATAAACGCTGCCCCGGTAACCAATACCGCGGGCCAAAATGCAAACCAGGTTTTATAAAAATTCAAGCGTTTGTGAAAGCTATAAATAAACGGGATGATGATTGAGAAAATGTTGATGAGTAAATAGGTGAGCATTGGGAAATGATTACCTTAAAGTAGGCAGTATGCAAGTAGGCAGTCTGCAAGTAGGCAGTATGCAAAGCAAAGAATGCCTACTGCCTATTATTAAACTTGTTTGGGGTTAACTTTTCTGACGTCTTGTAAAAACGCGATCATTTAAGGATTTCACTAACGACCATCGTATTTCAATTTAGTCTGCCGGGCTTCTTCCAGGTATTTTTTAGTTGCCCAAAGCATTCCGAAACATTCGCCATCTTCCTTCCCCAGGTGCTTGTGATGCACTTTGTGGGCTTTTCGCAATGCCCGAAGATAGGTGCTCTCCGTCCTGGTAAAAATGCGAAAGCGCTGGTGGATAAAAATATCGTGAACAAGCAGGTACGTCAGGCCATATAATGTAATGCCGCTGCCAATCCAAATTCGCGGATCAATGAGGCCGTTTTGGTGGCCGAAATAAATGAACAACATTCCCGGTATCGCAAAAATCAGGAAAAATACATCATTTCGTTCAAAAAAACTTTCGTGGTCTTTCAAATGGTGATCGCGATGAAAATGCCACATTATTCCGTGCATCACATATTTGTGTGTAAACCAGGCGACAAATTCCATCACCATAAAACTTAAAATTAGGATAAAGATGTTTAGAATTAGCATTTCGACTCTCCTATGACAACTGCATTGCTTGTTGAGCGTTTTAAGCGTTATAAGATACTGGCAAACATTGTTTTTGTCAATGAATTTTAAATTCCATTCAACCTTGTTTTTTGAATCGAGCATCCGTACTATTCGGCTTCTAAATTTTGAAGTAAGCAATGGTTTTGTAACAAATGAATCAAATCGTAGAATTAGAAAATACGGTTTGCGGCGTAGGCAGCAGCCCATCTTTCCTGAAAGTTTGGGAAGAAGCCTGCATGTTAGCGAAAATTCCCCGGCCAATTCTTATTCGTGGAGAACGCGGCACCGGCAAGGAGTTATTAGCGCGCGCAATTCACAGGGAAAGCGGTAGAAAACAAGATAATTACGTTGTGTTAAACTGCGCCGCCTTTCAAGAAGATCTTTTCGTGGCGGAAATGTTTGGCCATGAAAAAGGCGCCTATACCGGCGCAGTTGATTCCAAGCCAGGTAAATTGGAATTGGCGCATGAAGGTACACTTTTTTTGGATGAAGTGGCCAACATGAATCGCACCGTACAGGAAAAATTACTGCGAGTCATCGAATATCAAACCTTTGAGCGATTGGGCGGCACAAAACCGATTGAAGTAAACGTTCGAATTATCGCTGCCACCAATGCCGACCTCGATAAAATGATGGAAAAAACCGAATTCCTGCCGGA
>CAXHHS010000837.1:0-3556 GCA_964015645.1 uncultured bacterium | reverse complement strand
AGAAAAAACCGCGCAAAGTGGAGAACTGAAAAATGTTTTTCTCTGGCAGCCTTTTTTACAACAGGTAAATTACTTTGAACATGCCAAATTCAAATTCAAAAAAGGTCATTTTATTGATGACGAATTTCGCGATTTTGAAGCCCTGATGCTGTTTAAAGGAATGGCGCGGCTTAAGTCCGGTGAAGTTGTCGCAATATCGGCGGAACAAACCGTGTTTTGGAAAAAATTTACCGATGAAGGCGAAAAAGAGAACGAAAAATGGCGCATCTATGCCTGGAAAACCAAAAAATTTACCACAAAGCAGAGCCAGCGCCCATTGTTCCGGGAGGTGTTAGCATCTGCGCTAAGCGACTCTGCCAGCCTGGCTCGTGCCCGCAAATCGATTCATGAAGATTTAATCAGCAAATTACTCTTAGAGTATCGCCAAACGGGAAAATTTAAGAGGGAGATGTTGCCACATAAATATTTCCAATTCCCTGCCGGCACCCAGCATCCGGCTGTTTCTGTAGTGGACCTGGATCAGGATGGCTTTGACGATTTATACGCAACGGTTCGCTGGGGAGAAAACCAATTTTACCACAACCAGGGCGATGGCACTTTTCGGGAAATGGCCGCTGAGTTGGGTTTAAACATTAAAGAAACCAACACTTCCGCAGCCTTTGCCGATTTCGATAATGATGGAGACCAGGATCTTTTTTTGGGCCGGTATTACCAGCGCAGCATGTTGTTGATGAACGAGAACGGTAAATTTGTAGATCGTTCTGCTGAATTGATTGACAGCCTATTACCGTACAAAGTGGTCGCAGTTTCTGCTGTTGATTATAACAACGACGGCTTGCTGGATGTTCATTTTTCCACTTATGATGCCCGAATCGCGAATCAATTTTACGCACAAAGCAAGCGTGGAAAAACGGTAGCGGAAACCCATGTCGATTTGCTGGAAGATTTTCATACGCCAGCCGAAATTCGCGATTTAAAAACAATTTTTCAGTCGAAGAAAATGGATCTTTATACCGACGCTCACGGGCCGCCGAACCGGTTATTTAAAAACATGGGAAATGGCAAATTTACGTTGGCGAATGTTTCCCCGGAATTTTCCGTGTTTCGCAATACCTACCAATCCACCTGGGCTGATTACGACAATGATGGCGACGCAGACGTATATATTGCCAATGATTTTTCGCCGAACTACCTTTTCCGCAATGATGGCAACGGGGTTTTTCTCGATGTAAGCGAAGCAACCGGTACAACCGATATCGGGTTTGGAATGGGAGCGGCCTGGGGAGATTATAACAACGATGGCCGTCAGGATTTGTATGTAACCAATATGTATAGCAAAGCCGGGTTGCGCATTACATCGCAATTTGCCAAACTCGATAAGCGGTATGAAAAATCAGCTCATGGCAACTCGTTATTTCGTAACGATGGCGATACTTATAAACGGGTATCCGGTTTCGATCCCCCGGCGATGATGGTAGAGAAAGGCGGCTGGGGCTGGGGAAGCCAATTTATGGATGTGGATAATGACGGGTACCTGGATATTTATGCCCTGAGCGGTTATTACTCCGCACCGAAAAAATTTGCCATTCCCATCGACCATTGAAGTAACTGGTGGCGCAGGGCTGTGCGTCAGGAAACGAATATCAATTTAGCAGACAACCCGGCAAATGGAGTGATGGGGTTTATTACAGGCGCTTCCCTGAGTGGGAATGAGCGGAATCATCTGTTTTTAAGTAATAAAGGAGAACAATTTTACGACCTGGCTGGCGTTTCGGGATTGGATCATCCCGGTGATAGCCGGTCGTTTGCAATGCTGGATTTTGACCGGGATGGTTGGCAAGATATCGCTCTTATAAATGGAAATACCCCCTTGTTGCAACTGTTTCGCAACGAAATCGGGGAAAGAGAGCTATCCCGGAAAAATGGAAATATTTTAGCGGTTCGCTTCGTGGGCAGTAACCATAGCGCAAAACCGCAAACGGGAAAAACGAACCGCGACGGTTATGGCGCAAAGGTTTTTATAAAATTAAAGAATTTTAGCCTGTTGCGGGAACACCAATTGGGTGAGGGATACGCCGCTCAAAACAGCGCTGCAATTATTGCCGGAATCGGGGCGCACAAAATGGCCGAACGCCTGGAAGTGCGCTGGCCTTCCGGCATAAAAACCGCCATTCCGAATGTACCGGCGAATATGATGTTGACGGCGTATGAGGATTCGACCCAATCCCCAACCGGGCAAGCCTTTGTTGTGTCCCCGTATCTCGTCAGGAGAAATCCGACTGTATACAATCATCAGGAAAATGGAAAGCAAAAACTGCCACGATTGGCTCTAAACCGGGGTGCTTCGGAAACATCATCGTCCAGGCTAATAATTTACACAACAATGGCAACCTGGTGCGCTTCCTGCAAAAAGGAATTGCCTCAATTAGCACATTTGCGCGCCCAATTCGATCCCCAAACGGTGCAGCTATTCGGTGTACCGGTGGATACAACAGAAGGGCAGGGCAAACTAAAAAAATACGTAGCAAAATATCAACCGGCTTATCAACTATTAATGGACTTATCGCCGGAGCAGGTTGCCGGGGTTAAACACCATGTGGAACAAAAATTAGTATTGGATGCACTGCCCGCAACCATCGTTACTGACAGCGAAGGCTACATTTTGCAAACGATGTGGGGCGTTCCCTCGGTCTCGCAAATTCGCCGCTTGCTAATTGATAAAGAGGGGTTGATATATTGAGTTTTTGCTGCGATTGTCATTTACTATCTCAATGAAGCCAGCATACAAAAATGTTTAAATACCAGATTACCTTTCGGAATTGTTTCACCATAAATTTTAATGCTTATTATTTCCTCCTGTTTTTTTATTGTAAATAATTGAAAATAAAAAACTTAAAAATCAACAGCCTGCACAAAACACTTGTTTCTGAAATACATCGTTTGCCATTTTTTCCAAAAAGCCGGATTTGTGATCTGCGTTAGCCGGATGAGGCTAATTTCTTATATTTTCTGCTTCTAATAGAAGTCGTAATAATGGCTAAGGAGGGCCTTTTCTTCTTTCCTGGTAAAGGAGTCGAGGATAAATTTCACAGATGCTATTTCTTGCGAACACCATTTCCTTAGAAAAAGCATTTTTCCCTCCTTATTGATTAGTTCCATTTTGTAAAAAATTTGCGACAACGACCCGGTATTTGCAAAAAATAATTGTTTAGGCGAGGGGAAGTTTTTTAAACGAAAAATCCAATTTCAAAGTATTCGTTGGAATTTTAAACCTGCTTTCCTATTGCCTTACATCCCATACGCCAAGCTGCAACAGTTACGTTTGTAACTGAGGTGGCGGAGCTATGCCAACCGAAATTTAGTTATGTATTCAGACACACAATTGACTATTTCCGTAATCATCCCGGTCTATAAAGGCGGGCAGGATTTTCAACAATGTTTGAATGCGTTGGCGACTTCATCCATTTCGCCGGATGAAATCATTATCGTTGCCGATGGTGGAATGAACGGAACGCCGCAGCCAAATAAATCACTGGCTGCAAGGATTATCGAAACG
>CAXHHS010000836.1:0-3569 GCA_964015645.1 uncultured bacterium | reverse complement strand
GTGCATAACACATACCAAAAACCTGAAATCGGGAAATAATTAAATCAGCAACCCTTAATTTGGTTTCTTAATTTGCCGTGGATTTTGATTGCTTTTCCTAATATTTGAATTTATCCCATCCCTTGTTTAAATTACGCAATGGATCGTCTCATCGGTAAAACCATTTCTCATTATAAAATCCTGGAAAAATTAGGTGCTGGCGGTATGGGTGTTGTGTATAAAGCGCAGGACACCATGCTCGAACGGCTGGTCGCCATTAAATTTCTACCGCCCTACCTGGACTCCGATGAAAAACAAACGCAGCGTTTTCTTCAGGAAGCAAAAGCGGCCTCCTCTCTCGATCATCCTAATATTTGCACCATCCACGAAATCAATACGACCGGTGATGGCAACATGTTTATCGTGATGGCCTATTACGAGGGAGAAACACTGAAAGAAAAATTGGCAAGTGGTAAAGTTTATCCTGAGCCTGTCGAAGGGTGGCAAGTAGAAAATTCCATCGATGTTGGAATTCAGCTTGCGGAAGGCTTGATGGCGGCGCACCGGAAAGGTATTGTACATCGAGATATTAAACCGGCGAATATTGTTATAACCGGCGATGGCATTGCAAAAATCCTCGATTTTGGGTTAGCAAAAGTTTCCGGGCAGCAGCTAACCAAATCTAACACAACATTGGGCACATTGGCATATTCACCGCCGGAACAATTGCGCGGGCAGGAAGTTGATCAACGCGCGGATATTTGGAGCACCGGGGTCGTGTTGTACCAGATGTTAACCGGGAAACGTCCATTTACCGGGGAAACCGAGGAAGCGCTGTTTTTTTCCATTCTGAATGATGACCCGAATCCAATCATAACCGAAGATGACAACGGCGATGCGTTGAGTGCTATTATCAACAAAACATTGCAAAAACGGCCGGAAAATCGCTATCAACAAACGGAGGCTTTACTCAATGATTTAAAATCTATTCAAAGTGGCACCGGCGACTCAACTGCAACAACACAGGAAATCTGCTGCCCTCCAAACCAACAGGATAAAAGACCATTGATTTGGGCCGGCGTCTTAACAATTTTGGCCATCTTTACATTTCTTTTTTGGATAACCAAAGATAATCTATTTCACAAAACCCCTTCCCAAAATGCCCGGCGCATTGCCGTGCTGCCATTCGACAACATTAGTCCCGATTCGCAGAATGAATATTTCGCCGATGGTATGACGGAAGAAATGATTTCGCGGCTGTCGCAAATTAGCGGTTTGGATGTTATCGCACGCTCCTCCGTGATGCAGTATAAAAACGTCCAACGGGATATAAAAGAGATTGGCAAAAAGCTAAAGGTCGGTTCCTTATTAACCGGGAGTATCCGTAAAAACGATGTTCAAATGCGGATTTCCGTTCAGCTTATCACTGTTGAAGATCAAACAAACCTTTGGTCGCAAGACTATAGCCGTGAATTTGAAAGCGTTTTTGCCGTTCAACAGGATATCGCCGAACAGGTTGCCGAAGCGCTGCAAATCGAATTATTGGCCGGGGAGCAGCTTCAACTTGCAAAATCGTTAACAGAAAATACCGAAGCCCATCAATTGTACCTCAAAGGCCGCTTTGCAATGTATGAATTTGATGAAGAAGGATTGAATAAAGCCAAATCCTATTTTCAACAGGCAATTGCATTAGATTCCTCTTTTGCATTGGCTTATAGCGGACTGTCGGATAGCTACTATTTTCTTTCCAATGCATATTTACCGCCGGATGTTGCGATGCCCAATGCCCGTAATGCCGCTCAAACAGCAATAAACCTGGATAGCTCATTGGCTGAGGCATACGCCTCTCTCGCTACTTTTTATGCCTTTTACGACTGGAATTGGCCGAAAGCGGAAAGGCTTTTTAAAAAAGCAATTTCGCTAAACTCTAATTATGCAAATGCTTATCATTATTACGGAATTATGCTTTGTTATTTTGGCCGATTCAAAGAAGCTGAAGCGATGTTCAACAAGGCATTGCTATTAGATCCCTTATCATTGAGTATTGAGCTGACGTCTATTTGGCCTGATTTATTCCAGGGGAAAATAGAAACAGGCCTGGAAAAAACGCATAAAATTATAGAAAGAGAACCCAACTTTTTTCCCGCTTATGCAATGTTGGGATGGCTTTACGAGAGAGCTGGCAATTACGATTTATCGATTGCCAGTTTTGAAAGATATAAAGAAGTTAGCGACTACCCCTGGACAGTGTCTTTCCTGGGATATATCTACGCCCGGGCAGGAATGATCGATAAAGCGAATGCGATATTAGATACACTCTTTACATTAGAGGGGCAAGGTGTCCATATATCGCCTTCTACGATTGCTTCGATCTATGTTGCCCTGAGCAACAGGGATGAAGCCTTTAATTGGCTGGAAAGAGCATATATCGAAAAAGATGAAGAATTGGGCAGGGTAAATATTAATTGGCTGTTTGATGATATTCGCTCTGATCCCCGGTTTACTGATTTAATCAAAAGAATGAATTTTTAGGAGTATCTTTTAGGAGTGTCAAGCTTCAGCTTGGCAAAGTCTTTTTCCTGGTTTTAATATCAAACTGAAGTTTGACACTCCTTTTGCTCAGTAATAAGATGAACAAACTTATCAAAAACCCTATCGCAATTTTTGTCGTGTTATTATTTGCAGGTAGTATTTATATCGCGATAGATTCCTTTTTCCTAAAAAAAACACCTTCGGCAAACAGCCGCCGAATTGCCGTGCTGCCGTTCGATAATTTTAGCCCCGATCCACAAGATGAATACATTGCCGATGGAATGACAGAAGAACTCATTTCCCGGCTTTCCCGGGTAAAAGATTTAAGTGTTATCGCCCGCACTTCTATTATGAAATATAAAAACAACCCGACAGCAATTACCACGATTGGCAATGCACTTAACGTCGGTACCATCCTGGAGGGCAGCATTCGAAAGGACCAGGATAAATTGCGTGTTACTGTGCAATTAATTCGAGTATCGGATGAATCCCATCTTTGGGCGCAGAATTATGATCGCAGCGCTTACGATGTATTTGCGATCCAAAACGATATTGCCAATAATGTAGCAGACGCATTGGAGATCCAACTCCTTATTCAGGAAAAACAGCAGGTTAAGACGGTAAAGAATATTAAACCGAAGGTTCATCAACTTTATCTTCGGGGAAGGTACAACCTCTATCAATACACCGGGGAAGGATTTTTTAAAGCGCGGGATTACTTTGAACAAGCGATTCGGTTAGACCCCAAATACGCCCGGGCGTACGCCGGCTTGGCCGATAGTTATTACTGGATGTCGAATTTATACATCCCGCCAAAAGAAGCCATCCCCAAAGCAAAAGCTGCTGCCGAAAGAGCTTTGGAATTGGATAATACCCTGGCAGAAGCCTATACCTCACTCGCAACCATTTCCGCATTTTACGATTGGGATTGGAGTGCTGCGGAAAAAGCCTTTAAACAAGCAATTGCCTTAAATTCTAACTATGCGAACGCCTATCATTTGTATGGAATTTTCCTCTGTGCGCACAAACGATTTGATGAAGCCGAAGCTGTTTTTAAT
>CAXHHS010000835.1:0-3572 GCA_964015645.1 uncultured bacterium | reverse complement strand
AAAAATGGCAAGAACTTTATTTGAGCGATTTAACTCAGATTTCTCACCCCACCCCAAACCCCTCTCCTGGTAGGAGAGGGGCTTCAACAACCAAAAGTTATACAACTTCTTAAAGTGGAACTAACCCAAAACTTATTAAAACTTGGAACTTACAGACCAACAACAAGCTATCGTAAACCACCTGTGCGGCCCGGCGCTGGTATTTGCCGTTGCCGGTTCCGGGAAAACCACCTGTATGGTGCACCGCATCAAAAATTTGGTGGATAAACGGGTGTTTGCGCCGGGGCAAATTTTAGCAACCTCCTTTAACAACTCTGCCGTTCAGGATATTCGCGCGCAGTTGAAGCGATTGGACGTTCCCAATACGGTCGATTGCCGCACGCTGCATTCTCTGGGATTTCGCATCGTGAGGAGCGCGGTAGAACGCGGCTATATCGAAAAAACCTGGATTAAGAGCAAAGACGCCGGCCAGCTACGCGCAAAACTGATCGATTGGACGCTGATCCAATTATCAAAGGAAAAACGAACCGATACCAGCAATTTGAATATCGACCGTGAGGATTTGCAAAACCAAATTTCCACCTGGAAAGCCAACCTGGTGTATGCCAATTTGGAAAAAGTCGCTTTGCCGGACTCCGCCAAATCCGTGGCTCGCCAGGCAATGCACGAACACGAGCAGTATGTTTACGCCTATCAAATTTACGAACGAATCCGCCAGGAGCGGAAGATCCTTACGTTTGATGACATGTTGATGATGGGATGGGAAATCCTGATGCGCTACCCGGATATTTTGCAAGCGGTGCAATCCGGCTACAAATCTGTGATTGTCGATGAATTCCAGGATGTCAATTTCGCGCAATACTTGATTGTCGATGCCATTATCCGCGAGCATCGCAACTACATGGCAATCGGTGATGATGACCAGTGCATTTACGAATGGCGCGGTGCAAACCCGCGATTCATTCTGGAATTCGAAAAAAACTACGACGCAAAAGTTTACACCATCAGCGACAACTTCCGTTCCACCGCGCAGCAAATCGTTTTGGCGAACCAGGTTATCGTTAAAAATAAAACGCGTTATCCCAAGCAGTTGAGTTTAACGAAAGGGTTTGATGGCAGCACATCAATCCACGCGGAAAGCGATGATTTTAAGGTAGCCATAAACCTGGTCAACGAAATTAAACGGTTGATAGACAGCAACGCGCTCTCGCCAAAGGAGATGGCGGTGCTCATTCGCCTGTATTCCCAAACCGCTTTTTTGGAGGCGATGCTCATCGATTATCAAATTCCCTACGAGATTGTCGGCAATGATGTATTTTACCGGCGCAGCGAATTGATCCCGTTGATTCAATATCTTTCGTTTGCACGGATCGAAAAAGAGATGGAAAAGGAAGGGTTTCCTCACGATCCGAAAATCGTGGCCAAATATCTTGATATGTTCAAAAATATCATCAACAAACCGCGGCGCTATGTAGCCCGGGATGCGGTGGAAGCGATTGCCAGCGCTTCTCGCAAACGCCGGCTGTCGGTCATCGAAATTTTGTTTGAACAGCAGGATGCTTTTAAACCCGGCACGCAAGGCAAAGTCGAAGAATTTATGGACACCATCGACCGCCTGATGTCCAAACTGCGCCGCCCGGCTCATAAAACGCTGAAATGGTTAGTTGAGAGAATTGGGTACGAAGACCACTTGCTGGAAATTAGCGGAATGCTGGAAATCGGCTTAACTCGTGTGCAAAATGTTAAGGCGATGATCGAATTTGCAAAAATCAAAGATATGAAATGCCTGGAGTTTGTGGAATATATTCGCCAGATTTCCCTCAACCCCATTCCCAATCCCAAGAACCTGCCGCCGGTAAAAATTATGACGACCTATCGCGCGAAAGGATTGGAGTGGGACACGGTGTTTGTGCCCGGCTGCAACGAGGGGCTGGCTCCTTGCGTTTTTACCGATGATGAGATCGATAAAGCCGCCCTGGCCAGAATATGGGAAGCCGAACGCCGCCTGTTTTACGTCGCGATAACCCGGGCGAAAAAAACGCTGCATCTTTACTACTCCAAAGAAAAACCAATCTCCCCGTTTTTAACGGAAACTGCCGCAAAAGCGGTTTTGGAGGAAGTAGATAAAATGGCCGCCATTTTGGTCGAGCAAAAACCGGTTTATCGCGAAAAAACGTTCTTCCGGTTTTGCCGCAACATCGCCCGGTTTCACCTGGAGCGTTACTTAACCCATTGGGCGGATATAAACAAACATGTAAAAGACAACATTCGCATTTTACTCAGCGGGCTGGATAAAAAGATGGAAAAGGCTAAAATCGAACAGGAGCAATATGAATCGGCAATGCGGAACTATGAGCAGCAAAAGAAGGAATACAGCCGGAAAAACAAATCCTTGAAACGACAGATTCGTAATAGCACTGTTTTGATTCGCAAATACAAAAGCGCCCTCTACCATGCCAGCGAAGGGCAGATCCTCCACTTCGAATTGTTCGAAGACGGCGACATCATGGCGCTTTCTGACACCGGGCTTGCCGGCGTCGTTGAATTTGATAAAATGCCCGAATTTGACCGGGAAACGGTGATTTGGGAACAATCGACTGCCACGGTGGAAAAAATTCGTGACAGCGCACCAATCATCGAAACTCGTTTTACAGACGTTACATTCAATGAAACAAAACCGCCCTTTCAACTCCTCAATTTAAAACCGCCGAAAGAGCCGGTAATCAAATTTAAAGAGTTTTTGGACCCGGATTTTCGGAAAGGTGTGGAGATTTTAAAAACGGTTCGCAACCGTTCAGGCTCGTAGACTATAGGCATTTAGGCTGTAGGAAATGCAGCTGTTTAATTTTGTAGATGAACAGCCCGTTCCATTATCAGATCATTCTGAGCTTCATTACCCAATAGAAAATTATGGCTGCCAACAATTTTGAATTGCCATTTTTTGTAAAACGCTAGTGCCGGTGTATTATGCTCCCAAACGCCAAGCCAAATCGTTTCAAACCCTTGCTTCGCAGCTTCCTCAAAACAGCGTTCCATCAGGATGGAGCCATATCCTTTTCCGATTATGTTTTGAGTAACATAAATGCGAACCAGCTCTACCGGTTTTACTCCCCTTACACAATCCGGCGCTGCCCCGGATTTCAATTTCGCATACCCGATCGCGTTATCCGCTTCGAATGCCAGCAGAAATGTTGATTTCGGATCGACAAGTTCAGCGGCGATCTGCTTTTGCGAAAAACTAGAATGTATATACGCTTTCATACTCTGAGGTTCATTCATGACTCCAAAGGCATCCCGAAATGTTTGGGCGCCTAACGTTGCAACCAGTTCGCTATCATCTTCGGTTGCCTGGCGGATATGTAGTGCTAATTTACTCATGATGACCTTTTTCTGAGAGCGTAGTTTAAAATCTAATTTTATGCCACGAAGACACAAAGGCACCAAGTTTCACCAAATATTTTCAATGTTTCTTTGTGATTCTTGGAGACTTCGTGACTTAGTGGCGAATTTTCTAATCAAACAGGCTTTGATATTATTCCTTTTGCCCCAGCGAAAACCAGTTGCCGGAATCA
>CAXHHS010000834.1:0-3573 GCA_964015645.1 uncultured bacterium | reverse complement strand
AAATGTGGTTCACCTCGGAGAGCGGGAATGCTCCATTCAACGACGGCATCAGAAATTAATCGAAGAAGCTCCCTCGCCGGTCGTCGATAAAAAGCTGCGGGAAAAAATGGGAAAAATCGCTGTAAAGGGAGCAAAATCAGTCGGTTATGAAAGCGCTGGAACCATCGAATTTTTACTGGACTCCCAGGGTCACTTTTATTTTATGGAAATGAATACTCGTATTCAAGTAGAACACCCGGTAACAGAAATGGTGTATGGTGTTGATTTGATTAAACAGCAGATTTTAATTGCCGCTGGCGAAGAAATGAAATTATCTCAAGCAGAGCTGAACCCGCGAGGCCATGCCATAGAATGCCGGATTAATGCCGAAGATCCCGCTAACAATTTTATGCCCTCGCCGGGGGAAATTACCAATCTGCATCTTCCCGGCGGCCCTGGCGTTCGGGTTGATACTCATATTTATAATTCTTATAAAGTGCCGCCGTTTTACGATTCTTTGATCGCAAAACTAATTGTTGTTGCCAGAAACCGGGATGCCGCCATCAGCCGTTTAAACCGGGCCTTGGACGAATTTGTCGTGGAAGGTATAAAAACAACCATCCCGTTTCATAAATTTGTTATCGATACCAGGGAGTTTATTGAGGGCGATTTTGACACTCATTTTATCGAAAAAATGTATGATACTGCAAAAGAGAAAATTTTGGTTGAATCCTAATTGGCAGTTCGATTTATTTTAGTAGTGTTGGATTAAGTGGCTAGTAATTGAACTGGTTATACGTTTTATTTTCTGCGGTGTTAACCTCAGCAAAATGTACCTCTATCTTTAATAGCAAACTCTCTAATTGAATTTTGTTCACCCGGAGTGTAACTTTTAAAAATTTAATGATTAAAACCCAAAGCGGAGTAGATCAATGAATGTACCGGAAAATTTAAAGTATACTAAAGACCACGAATGGGCTAAAGTAGAGCAGGATTACATAATTGTTGGAATTACGGATTATGCCCAGGGAGAATTGGGCGATATTGTATATGTAGAGTTGCCGGAAGTGGGAACGGAAGTAACAATAGAGGAAAGTTTTGGCTCTATCGAGGCTGTAAAAGCTGTCTCCGACCTAATCTCTCCTGTTTCCGGAGAAGTTGTTGAAATCAATGAAAATTTGGATGAAGCTCCGGAAACCGTTAACAGCGATCCCTATGGAGAAGGCTGGATGATAAAAATTAAAATTTCGGATTCGAAAGAAATTGACGGTTTACTCACAAGCGAGCAGTACCAGGGGTTAATTTAGGAGCTTATAAAATAAATTTATCAAAACGTAAATAGGAACCCGGAATTCTCCGGGACAGCAAATGGATTTATGGCAAAAATACTCGTCGTTGATGATAATGTAGACATGCTAGATACTCTGGAGCACTTATTTGGATTTTATGAGTTTGAAGTGCTAAGAGCGGAAAATGGGAAAGAGGGATTGGAAATTGCGGAGCAGGAGCAGCCGGGCGTTATTCTATTGGATGCCTTAATGCCGGTGATGGATGGATTTGAAGCCTGCGAAAAACTTAAGCAAAATCTAAAAACTAAAAATATACCGGTGATTTTTCTCTCTGCCAATTATACCGGTCAGGAACATCGCCAAAAGGGAATCGAGTTAGGAGCGGATGATTATATTCTGAAGCCGTTTAATGCCAAAGAATTGATCACGAAAATCAACTCCTTGTTACAAAAAAGTCAAACTAACAATTCCATGTAAGTTTTCGATGATATTAAATGCGGTCCCTGTTTAACCCCAAATAGCCGGAATTGATATGGCGTATAAAATTTTAATCGTAGATGATAATGATCATGTGCTAAAGCTGTTGCGGATTAGCCTGGAAAAAGCCGGTTACGAAATATACGAAGCCGGAAATGGCGATGAAGGGTTAGAAAAAGCCAAAGAAGTTTTGCCCGATTTAATCATCTCCGATGTGATGATGCCGATGACCGATGGCATAGAGTTTTGCTGGATGATTCGAGATAACTCTCCAATCCCGATGGTTCCCTTTATTTTTATGACCAGCCTGGAAGATCAGGATATGGAAATCCGCGGCTTTCGTGCCGGCGCTGATGAATACCTGGTAAAGCCAGTGGATCGAAAAGTACTATTGGAAAAGGTGGGCACATTATTAAAGCGCGCTTCCAAAGTACAATCGATTGATAATAATCCCAGCGAAGCTGTAAAAGGCTTTGAAGGAAACCTGGCGGACCTATCTTTGGCAGAAGTCATTCAATTGCTTAGCCTGAACCAGCGCAGCGGCGTATTATCAATTGAAACAGATGAAAAAGGTGAAATTGTTTTCATAAAAGGCCAAATGATTTTCGGTGAATACGGTTCCCTGAGCGGAGAAGATGCCATCTATAAAGTTGTACCGCAAACCCAGGGGCGATTTCGGTTTGAACCGGGAGAAAAAGACGCGCCCAGGAATATCCAGGGTACAACAATGAACGTGCTAATAGAAGCCTGCCGGTTAAGCGATGAGAAAGGCATTGCCGGGTGAAAACGCCTTGTATTTTCGTAAAGCGTAAAGCATATAGCGAAAAGCGTTTCGCGCGAGTTTACTCTGGATTGCCTCCCAAACCATCTCGAAGGAATAACGCAAAACATCGCGCATCACACTCTGCGCATCACGCTTTACGCTTTACATTTTTCATTGTAGTTTCCCTTTTTGTAACAGTACCAATTCTTTCCCAGGAAGAATCTTCACCAACCATAAACCTTGCCTACACAACCAACCTTAATTGCGCTTTGGATGATTGCCATTGCAGTGGAAATCCCGTAGGTGGAATGACGCGAGTGTTAAGCTGTATCGAAAACTTACGATCTAAGAACCCCGATCTGTTGTTAGTAGACAGCGGCGATTTTTTAATGAGCTACACACTCCCGGAAGCCAATCTCGTAATGCTGCAATTAATGGCCCTCGCAAGATATTCTGCAATCAACTTGGGCGATCAGGCGTTTGTCGAATCCCCGGGTTTTATATTTGATATTGATAAAAAACTAACGCTGAAACTCCCACTTCTTTCCGCAAACTTAACCGTTGAAAATTCGGCTTCTACACCTTATAAAGTCTTAAATATCAACGGCATAATGATTTTGATTATAGGCATGGTTGACCAAAGCGCATTTTCCTTTATCTCTCCGAATGGGTTGAGTATAAATTCGCCGGAGCCGGTTTTAGCGGCACTTCCTTCCGAGCTTAAACAAAACTCCGGCTTGCAAATTTTGTTATTCCATGGCGAATGGAAAGCCGCTCAAGAAATCGTAAAAAAACTTTCCTGGATAGATGTTGTAATTCTTGGGCACAATCACAAAAAACAGTTTAAAATTGAAAGCGATATCGCTTTCGCCGAATGCGGAAGCGAAGGAGAATATATCGGACATTTGCGGATTCAAAAGAGTGGTGATCGCTGGCGATTCAAAAATGAATTTATCGCAATAAATGACGACATATTGTTTAATCCCGAAGCGCAAAAATTAGTTAACGAATATTATCAAAGTTTAGAGTGATTTGAAAATCGTATAATCCATTTACTGTCTCTTA
>CAXHHS010000833.1:0-3574 GCA_964015645.1 uncultured bacterium | reverse complement strand
GGAGGCGAAAGTGTTCTTTGCCTTTTGTTAGCATAATCTGTTGATGCTCCGGCGCTATTTTTTTGAACATTTTTTGAGTAATTAATACTGCACCGGCAACGTTGGCAAGCGGAACGTTGGTCATGGATTTGATACGAGTATGCCATTGAAGCGCCACACAGGGCAGGGGAGGAGCATAAACACCTTCAATTAAGTTTGTTTGCAGCGACGTTAATACATCCGTAATGGAAAGTGGAATTGCAGAAACGCCAAGCGCTTTAAACGTCGCCTCTGCTACGGGGTCGCCTTCCCACATCCACATTTTTGTGCCTTTTAAATCGCCGATGGATGCTATCGGCTTTTGAGAATAAACATAAGCGAATCCTACGTCTGCCCAACCCAGGATTACAAATCCTTTTTCTTTGAATTTTTTGGAAAATTCCTCATATAAATCCGAGGTGACGTGGTCAACTTCTTCATAATTACGGAACAGCATTGGCAGTTCCAAAATGCGTAATTCCGGGTTAATTTCTCCCAAACCAACGCCGGTAAACCCTGCGCTGTGGATTTGACCGAATTTCATTTTGCGCAGCACATCTTTTTCGTCTCCCTGGATGCCACTGGGGTATATTTTAAAGGTGACTTTCCCACCGGTTGATTCGGCTACATCGTCAGCATATTCCTGAAGCACGTTCATATAAGTAGAGCCTTTGGGTGCCAGGGTTGCAAATTTAATTCTTTGGGAAAAAAGCGGGTTTATCAACAGAGTAATAGAAATTGTGAAAATCAATGTTTTTATAAGCGGCATTAAAAAATCTCCTTACGGTTTTCGATTAAATGGTTAGATGGCTGCATGGTTATATGGTTCATCAACAACCATGCAGCCATTCAACCATTTAAAGCAGTTAAAGCAATTCATCTTTCTGTGCGGCTAATTCTCGCGCTTTTCGTTTTGCCACCGATGTCAACAATTCATAGCCGGGCAAGATATCTTGTGGCGCGTTACTCACTTTATATAACAATTCATCAAACAGGCTTTCATTCAATGTTGTAATGGCATGAAATTGAACATAATAGACATAGGCGATTAAAAACTTCGCCTCGGAAATTGCGATGGCGCGTTCGAAGTGTTCTTTCGCTTTCTCAGGATCGCCGCCTAACATTCGGGGTACGGAGCCATAAGTGCTGCCCCAAAACAGGTGTGCGGAACCGAAAAAGAATGTTTCATCGAGTTCGATTACGCGAGACATCATCGCTTTTACTTTGCTTAAATCGAACGCTGCCTGGGGATCATCGCGGTTTAAATTGATCCAGCCGGCCCAGGCAAAGGCAGTCCAAAACAATGCCGGCAACTCGGAGGTTTTGATGAATGGTAATCTCGCTACGAAATCCGCTTCTTTTTGGGGAATTCCTTTTTTATACGCCTTCGTTTGCTTAAGCAAAGTGAAGCCGTAATCCCGCGCTCGCAGGTAAAACAAACTGGCGCGTTCCGGCTGATGATCTTCTAAAAAAGCCAGGCTATAACCGGAATATCCTTCCAATAATAATTGAAGCATGGTTTTGTTTTTGGGGTCGGCGAGGTGAAATCCTTCTAGTAATTTCAAATTGGAGGCGATAGCAATTTCGGCAATTTCCAAATCCGGTTCCGAGTATAGCGCCTGGATTCCATAAGCAAATAGACCGCTGGTAGTTTTTAACGCTAATTTCTGAATGCTGCATCCGGCGAAGATCAATGGAACCAGGATTAGAAGAAATATTTTTTTCATCGACAACTCCAATATGGTGAAAGGAGGAAACAATATTATGATAACAGTTATGTTAATCAAGCGGAAATCTACAAATTCATCTTAAGTGCTTTCCGTAAGATATATTTCTATTGCGATTATTGTACCATAAATACTTTTGCTCTAAAATCGTTTCGTAACCAATTGTTTTATTAGAAGTTATAATGTGCTTAAATTTTAAGCGAATATTTCCTGCCTCGACAAAACCATCGAAAGGGGAATCGTTAATATTTCCTAAACTTTTTGCCGTTTAAAAAGCTATCCTCATCACACTTGAAATTTAAAGATTGCTAAAATTATCACCCTTTGGGCTGGAAGGCAGGTTGAAACCTATTCGCTTTGGCGTGGAGCTTTGAATGAAACGAATTTCCATAAAGTGGTTCTATTTAATCAAATTTACACTCTCCTTTTTTTTACTTTTCGCACAAGAATGGACCAGTCAAACCGGTGGCATTAATCACAAACAGGGTGCGGATGTAGAGATCGATCAACGTGGCAATATTTTTATGGCCGGGGGATTTACCGGCCCGGTTACCTTTGGCGATACTACGTTGAAAGGCACCGGTTACAGCGATATTTTTGTAACCAAATACGATACCGGTGGCAAATTGCTTTGGGCACGCCAGGCAGGAGCAATCGGCCATGTTTCGCAGGCCTGGGGCATTACGGCAGATGGCTGGGGAAATTGTGTTGTAACCGGTTTTTTTGGCGGCAAAGCAGCATTTGGCGATTCCATCCGAACTAGCGCCGGGTTATCCGATATATTTGTTGCGAAATATGACAGCAAGGGACAATTAAGCTGGCTGCGAAAAGCCGGTGGTCGCGATGAAAGCTATCGCGACCAGGGGCGGAATATCGCTTTCGACGCCGGGAAAAATGTGATTGTTGTCGGCACGTTTTCCGGGCCGGCAGTGTTTGACGATACAACGTTGACCGAAGAAAATAATGGAAATGTTTTCCTGGTAAAATACGATCCCGAAGGTTATATGGAATGGGCACGGCAAATGGGCGGCGGAACAAAGGGGTTGGAAGAAGATGTGAGTGTGGCAGTCGATACCGATGATAACATCATCGTTGTTGGAGATTTTGGTGATAAAGGAATTTTTGGAGAAAAAACACTTACTAGTAATGGCGGCTTCGATTTTTTTATAGCGAAATACGACAACCGGGGAAACATTATCTGGGTGAAAAATTTTGGCGGTAAAGGCCACGATTGGGGGGTGGATGTGGTCACCGATAGTGATGACAATATCATCGTTATCGGCTGCTTTCAAGGTACGGTTGCGTTCGAGAAACATAAACTGGTTTCTCATAAAAACTCTTTCGATGTATTTATCGCTAAATTTAATAGCTCCGGGCGATTGTTTTGGGTAGAGCAAATCGGTGGGAAAAACACCGATTGGGCAACTGCAATAACGCTCGATGGATTCGATAATCCCATCATCACCGGTTATTTTAAAGACCGCACCGCTTTTGATAACGCCGTTTTTGCTTCCAAAGGCGGAAAAGATATTTTTATTGCGAAATACGATCAAATTGGCAAGCTGCTGTGGGTGCAGCAGGTAGGCGGGACAGGTGATGACGAAGGCTGGAGCATTACAGCTGTGGATTCCGGGCAAACGATTATTACCGGATATTTCCAAAAAAGCGCCTCTTTTGGAGAAGAAACGCTGGATAGCAAAGGTGGCAGCGAATTATTTATCGCTCAAGTGAATGACCCGGTAAATTGGGAGCCGCCACTATTGGCTTTGGAAGAACCGGAAGAAACCCAGCCGAGCGTTATCCCGGCAGCAAATAATCAACCGGTGGAA
>CAXHHS010000832.1:0-3575 GCA_964015645.1 uncultured bacterium | reverse complement strand
CCAAACCACTTTGCAATTTAATCGCGCAGGCGACATTGTAGTCGCCGCGCAAGCTGATGTAAATAATGCAGTTACGGAAGCTGATGAAGCCAATAATCGCCAGGAGATTATTGTCACCGTCGTCGATGGCCAATTGGTAGTTCGCCCCAATCCTTTCACCCCCAATGGCGATAATCGCAACGATCAAGCGGTGTTCAACATCGAAGAATTAGAACTCAGCCAACCGCGATTGGATATTTTCGACATCAGCGGCCGGAAAATCCGTTCTATCGAAATGGTGCTCAACAACCAACTTAGTTGGGATGGCCTGGATAACAACGGCCAAACACTTTTGCCGGGCGTTTATCTTTACGTTTTGCAGGATGGAGCGGCCCGGGTAGCGAAGGGATATGTGGCGTTAGCGCGATGAGTTTATTGAATATCGTTGATTGAAAATTGAAGATTGAAAGAGAAGGTAGACTATTTTGGAATATACTTATGGCATTCATACGAAGCGAAAGACGAAGCGTGAAGAGCGCTCTCGTCGAATACCAATCGATTTTATTCGAAGAGTTGCCAAAAAATTCCCCTCCTTACAAAGGAGGGGACGCGTAGCGAAACGCAGTGAAGCGAAGCCGGGGTGGTTGAGTGATTTCTGCTCACCACACAACCACCCCTGGTTTTCTGCGAAAACCTGTCCCCTCCTTTGTAAGGAGGGGAATTATCTCGGGTTTTTTCCTCGCTCTCTAACTGGGTTTGGGAACGCACTGAAACTCGATCAAAAATCGCTCCACGCAATACGGCTCACACTTTACGGAAGTTACCTTCTGCTGATGTTATTCCTCGGCCTTTTTCTATCAACCAAAGCCGCGAATGCCCAGGTGGGACAAAATTACTTTCCGGCAGATCCTTCCAATTTATTTGATTGGCGGGCGGCGTTGCAGAACCCCTCCATCGGTGCATTCCAAAATGGTGCGGTGGAGGTTGGGTTTAAGCTGCACCACCTCGGTTTTGCGGATAATAATGCGTCTGCTTTCCGTTCAACGTACGCATTGTTAAATATGCCCCGACGACTGCCGGCAGGGCTGTCGTTTGGGCTGCAAACGCAGTTTTTTAATAATCCATTACTTCAGGAAAGCCAATTCAATATTGCACTGAGCCGTAAGTTTAGCCGCGTCGTCTCAATTGGGTTTGGCATTGGCCTCCGCAATTTATCGTATAATCGCGATAATTTTGACCTTGTCGATCAGGATGATCCCGTGTTTGCGCAAGGCACTTCCCGCTGGCAGCCGGATTTAAGCGCAGGCATTACTGTTTTAGCGTTTTCCCCTGTGGTGTTGGGCCTCGGGATTTCCCATTTCAATCGTCCTTCGGTATCGTTAATCGGGGACGATGTGCGACTCAACCCAATGGTAACATTGGGATTATCACTCAACTTTGGCGCGTATGGCGTTTTTACCGGCGGTAATCGAATCAATAGCAATACCGCTACCCGCGCTTTTGTGCAGTTGCGAAATGAGAATATCGGCTGGGTGCAGTTGGGCTACCAGGAACGGGCAGCCTGGCTGCGCACCATGCTGCATGTTAGCGGACCGCTGAGCGTTGGCTACGGTTTCAGCTATCCATTGCAAGATTTACAAGGCAGCAGCCTCGGCAATCACGAAGCATCGTTAGTGTATGAGTTCGACCAGTTGCGCAGCATTCCTGATATTGAAATTCCCACGGAAGCAATGAATCCTTTTGCACCGGGTATGCCGCATGTGGATGTGGTACCGCAATATTTCATCACTGCGAACCATGAAAGATTAAATATTATTGAAAAACAAATCACCAGAGAGTTCGACAGCGATCTTGGCCCCAAAGCACTTGGCAAATTATCGGCATTCGATATCGGGATACTGGATTCTTCACTCAGCGAGTCGCTGTTTCCTTTCGAGTTAGAGAAACAATACTTTTACGATTCAACACCCGGCGACAGCTTAAAATATTCCCGTGCCTACCAAAGCGCCCTGGATAGTTTAAGCGAGGAATTGGCGAAAAAACCGGCAGAGGTGATGATGGTCGCCTCGCAACGCCAGGAACAGCGTGCGGCGGATTTAAGCAACTATTTTTCCAATCCTCAAAGCGGGGCGCAAAAGGATGTCACCATCAATCAGCCGCTGTTTAAAAACGTAGAAGACAGTTTACGATTGATGCAGCCGGTGACGCTGGAAGATTTGCTGAAAAAAGACGCCATCGCCTTTATAAATCCTCAGCAAACCACGTTTTCCATCTATGCCGTGCTGCCGGAAAAGCTAAACTCACAATGGGCACTTGTGATTGAAAACGAGGATAATGAAACGGTTTTTGTCCATACCGGCGATTTAAAAACCAACAACACAATCTCCTGGAATTGGCGAGGTGCTGGCGGCGAGCTACTATCACCGGGCTACTATCGCTACTACATCTCCTGGCATGATGAATGGGGTCAGGAACGCCACTCTGCCGCTCGTACGCTTTACGTGCGAAAATTAATGCGGAATATTCGAATCAAGATTACTCGCAATTATGAATCCGAAGGCGGCGAGATTGATAAGGTAGGGATTATACTTAGTAAATGATGAATCGGAAAACCGGAGAACCGGAGAGCCGGGGAATGGAAAAATCTCCGATTCGCCGTTTCCCCGCTTCTCCGGTTCATTTTCCGAACACATAAAACTTGATCAACAATGAAAGGGTGTGAAATGCCGAAATTCTTCACAACAATATTAGTCTTTTGCCTGGGAAATTTGATGTACGCCGAGCCGGGCGCTTCCGATACCAGCGGTGTCGCGTCAGGCGTAACGACCGCTTCCGATGTCGGCTCCTTTTGGGCGATGGCACAATTGGGCGGCAACATCGGTTACGTCATTATGGTTGTTCTGGCGTTGGGGATTTTTCTTATTGTGCTGAAAGGCGTCCAATTGTTCATCGATAAAACGCAATCCAAAGCGCTGTTGCACACGTCGCTTTCCCGGATGAGCGTTGGCGAAATTAAAGAGATGTCCGGCCATTACCAGGGTTCCATCCTCGGAAAAACCATCGGGCACTTGATCGATTTTCACCACGCCGGCGGCCATGCAGAGAGTATTCACAATGAGCTGGTATTTTATATGGATCAGGAGAACGAAAATTTTGAGACCTATCGCAATTGGCTGCATTTTCTATCCGATTCCGCCGGCGCACTCGGTTTGCTGGGAACGGTTTGGGGCGTTTTCCTCACCTTCTTTGGCGGCAACCTGGATTCCGAAAAAATTCTCAACGGCATGGGCATCGCTTTAATTACCACTTTATTGGGATTGGTCGTCAGTTTGATCATCAACCTGTTTAGCACCCAAATCTATGGCGCATTCCAAAAACGCTTGGAAATGGTTACCCGGAAGGCAGACGAACTGCGGTTGCATCTCCTGCATCTCGAAAGCGGAACGAACGGGCAACTTGTAACACAAGAATTGCCGGAAGAAAATTCGCTCTCCAATCTCACTATACCGCAGATGCCGAATGCGCAGCAGAAATGGCGGAAGTGATGCTGGATGCTGGATGCTGGATGCTGGATGCTGGATGCTGGATGCTGGATG
>CAXHHS010000831.1:0-3586 GCA_964015645.1 uncultured bacterium | reverse complement strand
CGAGCATCGAGCATCGAGCATCGAGCATCGAGCATCGAGCATCGAGCATCGAGTTAAAGAGGATTAAACAATGGCTAAATCCAATAAAAATACAGAGACGATTCTGTCCACCGCCAACGCCCTTCGTTGGGAGGTCGGAGAGAATTTACACGATTCGCTGATGGAATCGATTTACCAGGATGCGGCGAGAATTTCGGAAAAGGCTGTGACGGTCGCCGGCCAAAAACCGCGCTTCGATTGGGATCGCACGCTGGATCGCTTACTAGCCAGCCGCTGGACGGGCTTTCCGGTCATGCTGTTCATTTTAACGGTTGTTTTTTGGGTCACCATTTCCGGGGCGAATGTGCCATCGGGAATGCTGGCATCACTGCTGGTAGATTCTATGCACCCGATTTTAAAAGGTGCTGCGGCGAGTATCGGAATGCCCTGGTGGCTCGATGGGTTGCTAATTGACGGCATGTACTTGGCAATGGCCTGGGTTATCAGCGTTATGCTGCCGCCGATGGCAATTTTTTTCCCGCTGTTTACGCTGCTGGAAGATTTCGGATACCTGCCGCGAGTGGCGTTCAATTTGGACAACCTCTTTCGCAAATCCGGGGCGCATGGTAAGCAAGCGCTTTCGATGAGTATGGGCTATGGCTGCAATGCCGCCGGGATTATTGCTACCCGGATTATCGACAGCCCGCGGGAGCGGTTGATTGCCATCATCACCAACAATTTTGCCCTATGCAATGGCCGCTGGCCTACGCAAATTTTAGTTGCATCGCTGTTTATTGGCGCAATGGTTCCGGCGGGGTTAGCCGGATTTGTATCGGCAGCATCTGTCGTCGGAATTACTTTATTTGGTGTGTTCTTGACGTTTGTAGTTTCCTGGGGATTATCGCGAACGATTTTAAAGGGCGAACCGTCCACTTTCAGCCTGGAATTACCGCCGTACCGGCCGCCGCAAATTTTGCAAACGCTGTACACGTCATTAATCGACCGCACGATTTTTGTTCTGTGGCGGGCGGTTGTGTTTGCTATTCCCGCCGGAGCGGCTATCTGGCTGCTTTCGAATATCCCAATCGGTAATCTCAGCCTTGCCGAATATTTGATAAACGGGATGGATCCCCTCGGATTGTTTATCGGCTTAAACGGCGTTATTCTGCTGGCCTATATCATCGCCATTCCGGCAAACGAAATCATTATCCCAACGATTTTGATGCTAACAGTCCTCAGCACCGGGATGGCCGAATTCGGTGAAGGCGCCGGCGTCATGTTCGAGCTTGGCGATGATTCCGCCTACATGGCCGTTTTCAACGCTGGCGGCTGGACGCTACTGACGGCCATCAACCTGATGATCTTCAGCCTGGTACACAATCCCTGTTCCACTACCATTTACACGATTTACAAAGAAACCGGCAGCGCCAAATGGACGACGATTTCTTCGTTATTACCGGTTGTCATGGGATTCATTATTTGTTTTTTTGTAGCGCAGGTGTGGCGGTTGTTTGCGGGGTAAAATTGGTTATCAGCACCAATTATAAGTTGAACAAATAAAATTTAGTCTACTTGTGATTCGCAATATCAGCCTTTGATAAAGTATAAAGAGTGCACCTATTTTGTTGCACTCTTTTGTTTTGATTCCAATGCCAGGAATTGTATAATATTTGCCTTGACTTCTTCCAGCATTTCCTCGCTTGCCACACCAATCAGTTTAAAAAATCTTCGACTGTCAAACGAACTGATTTGTTTAGTTTTAATTAAAGAATCTGTCATCAGCCGATTCTTAATATCTTTCTTTAGTAAAATATCTAATTCGGATTGTTTATTTATTTGAGATGAAATGGGAATAACGGTCAATAATGCAGCCGGTTTAATATATTGATCGCTTTGAATAATTAAAGCAGGCCGCACTTTTCTATATTCATGCCCAAAGCTCGGATCAAAATTGACCAACCATATTTGCCCTTGTTTGAATTTACTCATAATCTTCAAGATTTAGATAGTATTTCAACTCTTCTTTCGAAAGAGAATCTTCTGGCAAGTCTTGAGCAGAAGCCAATTCTATATCCGCTTCAGTAGCCTGATTTCCACTATCCTCAAAAATTACAGTTACTTTAAAACGCGCATTTTTCTTCTTAGCAAATTTTTTAGGGCAATACAAATGTCCATCCGGTAAAAGTTTGCTCTCGAAAATTTCTTCTTTCATACTATAAATTCCCAATGCTAAGTTTTTATAACCAAATATAAAAACCTATCTCTGAAAAGCCAATAGCCAATAATTAGTAAAACTTTATTTAGAAATTTACTTACCGCTTTTTTATATTATAGGATAGATTGTATCAAGGAGTATTGGGATGGATTTCACATCAGCATTACATAAAATTATTCTAAATTTATTATCAACACATCTTTATAATGTTTTTCAAAACCCCAAAAAATCAATAGATACTATTGTACGAGATGCGATTGAAAAAACCTCTATTCATTTTTCAAAACTTGGAATCGAAGGAATTTCAGAATCTGATTTAAAGGAGATATTAACTGAAAAAGATTTCAAGAAATTAGAGATTTTTTTTAGAACCCCTAATAAACAGTTTAAAATTAACGAATTTGCTGCGAAGTTTGCCAGTCTATCCTCATTCCATATACCCAACGAAACCGAAAAAATAGAAAAAATAAATAAGATTTTCCACTTTTTGTTTGAGCAGATAGAAGAATCGATTTTAAACCATCCTCAATTAGCGAGCAAATTGAACTATGAATACAACCAACAACAATTTCTGGCTTTGCAGCATCAAATTAAGATGATCTTAAATGGGATTACAGATTTGCTATCCCAAGCTCGGTCGGATTTTGAAAAATTATCAATCAAGAAAGAGCAACTATGTAAACTCCAAACTCACGAAGAAGTGAAGGACTATCTTGAAAGGTCCGTTTGCCCACTTAATGATTTTCATTCATATAAACTATTTCTCTACCGTGATAGATTCTCAATCGATCTTGTTGATTTGATAAAACAGAAAAAACGTATTATCGTTCTCGCCGATGCAGGAAAAGGTAAATCAACAGAATCTAAAAGAGTCGCCTATGAACTCCAAGAGCATGATAACGCCCTTTGCCCATTACATATTTCTCTAAATCTTTATACTAACGACCTTTTTAAATTATTTCCTGATAGATGGGAACAAATACCAAAGAGTCGATTTGTTTTGCTTTTAGACGGATTGGATGAGGCTGTTAATAAATCTAATCTTTTTAAAGAGTTATTGCTATTTTCTGAAAAGAGCCCTGATTCGTATATTGTGATTTTCTGTAGAACAAATTTTTATAGTAATGAATTAGATGTTCCTCAGCCTAACAATATATCTCCGAGCTTTAGTTCTTACATGCTGCTTGATTTGAGTGGAACTGAAATTAATAAACATATCAAAAGAGAATGCAAAAACCCGGGGAAGTTTAATGAATTAATTTCACAAAAAACCCTTCAAGAATTATTAGAAAACCCATTTTACTTGATTAATCTGGTAAATTTATTTAATGAAAATTCAACATTACCTCTGTCTCTTATACACATCTGACGCTGCCGACGAGCTTCTTGGTG